>QHWK01000482.1 GCA_003223775.1 Acidobacteriota bacterium | reverse complement strand
TGTCGTAGCTGCCGCTGCGGTCCGACGAGAACGCGATGCGGCTGCCGTCGGGCGACCACGCCGGCTCGCGATCGTCGTACGGGCTCGACGTCGCCGGCTTCAACTCCTTGCCGTCGGGAGCGGCGGTCCAGATCTGCCACGTGCTGTCGCGATACGCCTGAAACGCGAGCCTTCGTCCGTCGGGCGACCATGACGGCTGCCGCGCGTCGAGAAAAATGTCGGTGATCGGCGTCGCGGCGCCCCCGTCGGCCGGCAGCATCCACAGGGTGCCGAGCAGATCGATGGCGATCGTCCTGCCGTCGGGCGAGAGCGCCGCCGCGACGTTCGTCCCCTCGTGAAGCGTGAGATGCACCGGCCGCGGCGCCGCTTGTTGCGCGCGTCCGATGAGCACCGCACAGACGACGACAACTGCCGCGGCCAAGGTCTTCTGCATGCGCGCCAGTCTACCGTGCGCCCGATCGGCCGGACATTTGCCTTTTCTTCGCCGCGGCGGCTACTCTACTTATCTATGGCGCTCCGCGCGTGCACCATCAGCTTCAAGGACGCGCGCGGCATCCGGCACGGCGTCGAGGTCGAGGCCGAGTCGCTGTACGAAGCGGTCGTGCTCGCCGTCCGGTGCTTTCGATCCGATCCGTGGATCGAGCAGGTCGCGCCCGGCACGCTGCTCGACGTCGAGGTCCGCGAGCCCTGCACGACGCACGTGATCACGCTCCAGCACGTGGAGCGGTGGATCGCCAGCAGCACGCCGAATCCGCTCGAGGCGTCGAAGAAGGCGAAGCTGAAGCTGATCCTCGTCCAGGGATGAGGCCCCGGCGCGCCGCTTGCACTTCACACGTCGCCGTCATGTCGCCAACCGAGCTCGACACCCAGGCTCCGCCGTTCGCCGAACCGCACGTCGCCGACCAAACCGCTGACGTCGCGCTGATCGTCAACGGCCGCGCGCTGCGCCTCGTGATCGATCCGCGCGTGACGCTCCTCGACGCGCTGCGCGAGCATCTGCAGCTGACGGGAACCAAGAAAGGCTGCGATCACGGCCAATGCGGCGCCTGCACGGTGCACGTCGGCGGGCGCCGCGTCTTGTCGTGTCTGACGCTCGCGGCCGCCGCGCAGGGCCAATCGATCACGACGATCGAGGGCCTCGCCGAAAGCGATCGTCTCCACCCGATGCAGCAGGCCTTCATCGACTGCGACGGCTTCCAGTGCGGCTACTGCACGGCGGGACAGATCATGTCGGCCGTCGCGCTGCTGCAGGAACCGTGCGGCCCAGACGACGACGATGTTCGGGAAAGCATGAGCGGAAACATCTGCCGCTGCGGCGCCTACCCCGGCATCGTCGCGGCGGTGCAGGCGGTGCGCGGCCGCCGGCGCTGACGCGATGGATCCCTTCAGGTTCGTGGCGGCGGCAGACGAGCATGCGGCGCGGGCGGCGGCATCGGCCGGCGCGCGGTATCTCGCCGGCGGCACGACGCTCGTCGATCTGATGAAGCTGCACGTCGAGCGGCCGCGGACGGTCGTGGACATCAACGCGCTGCCGCTGACGGAAATCGCGGAGACGCCGGGCGGCGGCGTACGCGTCGGCGCGCTGGTGCGCAACAGCGACATGGCGCATCATCCGCTGATCCGCGCGCGCTTCCCGCTGCTGTCGCAGGCGCTCCTCGCCGGCGCCTCGCCGCAGATCCGCAACATGGCGACGACCGGCGGCAATCTGCTGCAGCGAACCCGCTGCTATTACTTTCGCGACACCTCCGCGGCGTGCAACAAGCGCGAGCCGGGATCCGGCTGCTCGGCGCTGGACGGCTGCAACCGTATTCACGCCGTTCTCGGCACGAGCGACCACTGCATCGCGACGCATCCGTCGGACATGTGCGTCGCGCTCGCGGCGCTCGACGCCTTCGTGCTGCTGAGCGGCCCGCGCGGCAGCCGCGTCGTTCCGCTCGTCGAGTTCCACCTGATGCCCGGCGACCATCCGGAGCGCGAAACGGCGATCGAGCCGGGCGAGCTGATCACGGCGGTCGACGTGCCGCCGCTCGGGTTCGCGACGCGGTCCGCCTACGTGAAGGTGCGCGATCGCGCGTCGTATGCGTTTGCCCTCGCGTCGGCGGCGGTCGCACTCGATCTCCGCGGCGGCGAGATCCGCGATGCGCGGATCGCGCTCGGCGGCGTCGCGACGAAGCCGTGGCGCGCGCGCGAGGCGGAGCGCACGCTCGTCGGCCGCCCGCCGGATGCCGCGTCGTTCCGCGCGGCCGCCGATGCGGCGCTCGCCGGCGCGCGGCCGCGCGCGCACAACGGGTTCAAGATCGAGCTCGCGAAGCGGACGATCGTGCGCGCCCTCACGCGCGCCGGAGCGATGGCATGATCGGCGACCCGCTGAACCGCCTCGACGGACGCCTGAAGGTGACGGGGGCAGCGCGCTACAGCGCGGAATGGCCGCACGATCGTCTCGCTTACGGCGTCGTCGTCCAGAGCACGATTCCGCGCGGCGAGATCGCGTCGATCGACACCGCGGAGGCGTCCGCCGCGCCGGGCGTCCTCGCCGTTCTCACCGCCGAGAACGCGCCGCGGCTGCCGCAGGACGGCAGGGCCGGCGTGAGCCCGCCGGCGGGCCGCGAACTGTCGCTCCTGCAGACGCGCGAGGTGCGCTACAACGGCGAGCCAATCGCGCTCGTCGTCGCCGAGTCGTTCGAGCAGGCGACCTACGCCGCGTCGCTGGTGCGAGCGGCGTACCGCGTCGCGCCGGCGGCGATCGACATGGAGCGGGCGCTGCCGTCGGCCGAGCCGTACACGCAGAAAATCCTCGGGCTGTTCGAGCCGGCGAGCCGCCGGGGCCACGTGCGCGACGCGTTGCAGCGGTGCGACGCGACGATCGACCACCGGTACACGACGCCGCTCGAGACGCACAACGCGATGGAGCCGCACGCGACCATCGCCCAGTGGGACGGCGATCGGCTGACGCTCTACGACGCGACCCAGTACGTCTACGGCGTCAAGCGGTTCGTCGCGAAGACGCTCGGCATCCCGGACGATCGCGTGCGCGTCGTGTCGAAGTTCGTCGGCGGCGCGTTCGGATCGAAAGGATCGGCGTGGTCGCACGTGGTCCTCGCCGCGATGGCGGCGCGGCACGTCGAGCGGCCGGTGAAGGTCGTGCTCACGCGGCGGCAGATGTTCGGCCCGGTCGGCGCGCGTCCGTACACCGTGCAGCATCTCGTCGTCGGCGCGCGGAAGGACGGCGCGATCCTCGCGATCCGGCAGGATGTTGACTCGAGCACGTCGACCTTCGAGGACTGGGTGGAGTCCTCGTCGCTCGCGGCCCCGGTGAGTCGTCCGGCACGTTCGGTCTGGAGTCGGCGATCGACGAGCTCGCGGAAACGCTCGGCCTCGATCCGATCGAGCTGCGGCTGAAGAACTACGCGGAGAAGGATCCGGAGCGCGGCATCCCGTTCTCGAGTAAATCGCTGCGCGCGTGCTACACGCGCGCCGCCGAGCGCTTCGGGTGGGCGCGCCGCCCGGCCGCGCCGCGCTCGATGCGCGACGGCGATGCGCTCGTCGGATTCGGCATGTCGACCGCGACGTATCCGGCCAAGCGGCTGCCGGCGTCCGCGTCGGCGTCTCTCGAGCCGGATGGATCGATCGTCGTTCGCGCCGCGACGCACGAATTCGGGACCGGCACCTACACGTCGATGAGCCAGATCGCGGCCGAGGCGCTCGGCGTGCCCGTCGAGCGGATCCGCTTCGAGCTCGGCGACACGGAGTATCCGGAGAATCCGATTTCCGCCGGCTCGATGACGGCGGCGAGCACCGGTCCTGCCGTGCACGCGGCGGCGCTCGCGCTCGCCGACCGGATCGCGTCGCTCGGCGGCTCCGCGCTCGACCTCGAGAGCTGCCGCGCGATCGTCGCGAAAAACGGCGGCCGCGCAGTCGAGGCGACCGCGCGGGCGGCGCCGGGCGCGGAACAGGGGAAGTACTCGATGCACTCGTTCGGCGCCGTGCTCGTGGAGGCGCGCGTCGACGCAGACCTTGGCGAGATCCGGATCCCGCGCATCGTCGCGGCGTACGGCGTCGGCCGTGTGCTCAACGCGCAGCTGGCCCGCAGCCAGCTCGTCGGCGGCATCGTCTATGGCGTCTCGATGGCGCTGCACGAGCACACCGCGATCGATCCGCGCACGGGCCGCTACCTCAACGCGGATTTGTCGGAATATCTCGTGCCGGTGAACCGCGACATCGGCGACATCGACGTGATCCTCGTCGACGAAGACGATCCGCACGTCGATCCGATCGGCGTGAAAGGCATCGGGGAGATTGGAACCACAGGCGTCGCGGCGGCGATCGCGAACGCCGTTTACCACGCCACCGGCGTGCGGATCCGCGACCTGCCGATCACGCTCGACAAGGTGTTGCCGCTGTCGGCGTCACCGTGATCAGAAATACCGTCTGACTCTCGATCGATACTGCCGGTACGGCTCGCCGAACTTCCGCTCGAGATACCGCTCCTCGCGCAGCACGACGCCGAAGTGCATCGTGATGAGCACCGGCACGAGGACGATGAATCCCCACCACGTGTTGAACGCCAGCGTCAGGCCGCCGAAGATCAGCGTGACGCCGACGTAGAGCGGATTGCGCGTGAAGCGGAACGGCCCCGACGAGACGATCGTCGTCGCCGGCCGTGATGGATTCACGTTCGTGCCCGCCGCCGTCATCGTTCGTCGTCCCGTCGCCATGATCGCGAGGCCGATGACGACGAACGCCAGCCCCAGCCACACCGTCGTCGCCGCGACAATCGGCATCGGCCACACGGCGCGCAGGATCAGGACGACGATCAACGCGCCGCCGTACAGCAGCGGCGGCCATACGATGACGCCGGGATTGTCCGCGGACGCGGCCGTCGTCGTCTCAGTCATCGGCAACTCCTCTTGCGATCACACGCGCTGCAGCAGAGAAAGATACGCGCGCCACGGGCCCACGGCGTCAGAGTACTGGCGCGCCATGACGCGAACGATCTGGCTGATGTGGCCGAGATCGTGCGCGACCCATGTCGCGAGGTGCTGGCCGAGCGTCACGACGCCGAACTCCGGATGTCGTCCGCGCCTCGTCAGATCGTCGTGTGTCAGCGCGAGCATCTGCAGCCGCGAGAGGCTCTCGCCTCGCACGCGATCGAATGCGTCGAGCAGTTCGGCGAGCGATTGCCCCTTCGATGCGGCGAACATCGCTTCACGATCGAATGGTGGAAACGGCACGGCGTCGCCGTGCCGCAGCAGGTGCTCGATGCGCGGTATCCAGTCGGTGCGCTCGCCGTGAATCAAGTGGCCGACGACGTCGTACGGGCTCCAGGTGCCGGGCCCCTCGGTGGCGCCGGTCCATGCCGGCGGCAGATCGCGCAGCAGCGCGTCTCAAATTACGATCGCGCAACCGCACTATACGGCATGTTGAGCGGCAGCGGCACGGGGCTACGCGGTGCCGAGGTGCCGCACGAACCAGTCACGCGCGAGGCGGGACACCTGATCGAGCGCGCCGGGCTCCTCGAACAAGTGCGTCGCGCCAGGAACGATCTGCAGTTCCTTCGCGCTCGCGAGGCGCGCGAACGCCTGCCGGTTCAGCGCAATCACGACGTCGTCGCGCCCGCCGACGATGAGCAGCGTCGGCGCCTCGACGCGCTCGAGCGCGCCCGCGGCGAGATCGGGACGGCCGCCGCGGGAGACAACGGCGCGCACGGCCGGCCGATCGGCGGCCGCAATCAGCGCCGCGGCCGCTCCGGTGCTCGCGCCGAAGAGTCCCACGGGCAGAGACGACGTCGCCCCCTCCGCGGCGGCCCAATCGACGGCCGCGGCCACGCGATCAGCGAGCAGATTGATGTCGAAGCGGAATTCGCCCGTGAGTACGTCCGTGCGTTCTTCCCGCTCGGTGAGAAGGTCGAGCAGCAGCGTCGCGAGGCCTGCGTGCTGCAGCGCCTGCGCAACCGAGCGGTTGCGCGAGCTGTGGCGGCTGCTGCCGCTGCCGTGCGCGAACACGACCAGGCCGCTCGCATTCTGCGGGACGCTCAAATCGCCGCTCAGCGCGGCGCCGGCAACGGCGAGCCGAACCGGCTGCTCGTTCACGTTCTGCGCGGACACGCTCATGACATGCCTCACAGCGCGGTCGGATAGGTCTCCGGAAGATCGGCTTCGTCCACCGACCACGGCTCCAGCGGCTCGACCGCCTGCGTGCGGTCGATGTGGAGCACGACGTCGAACTGGTCGGGCAGGCGCGCGCGAAAATAATGGCTCATCCGCTCCGTGTCGGGCCGATAGATGACGCCGATCGCACGCTGCAGCCGAGGCGCGGCGACCGCCGCACGCGTCGCTGGATCGCCGAGCAGCAGGAAGAATCGGTCGAGCCCGACGTCGTGGAAGAGGCGCTCGTAGCTGCCGGCGAGCGACGGACGAACGCGCTTGCGCTGCGACGGCTCGTCCCAGTCCGACGCGGCGGTCACCGTCCCGGTGTGCGTCGTGAAACCGACGAGCCGCGCATCCGTTCCGTACGTTTCGCGCACCAACTGACCGAGGTTGAGCTCGCCCATCTCGCCCATCTGCGTGGCGCGCGCATCACCGAGATGCGAGTTGTGCGCCCACACGACGGCGCGCGCGTCGCCGGAGGTCTGCCGCATGTGCGCAACGAGCGCCTGCAGCGTCTGCATCATGTGCGTGTCGCGCAGGTTCCACGACTGCACGCGGCCGCCGAACATCGCCCGGTAATACTCTTCCGCGTTGCGGACGAGACGCGCGTTCTGCTCCGCGAAGAAGTAATCGTCGGCGGCGACGCGTCCGTCGCGGCTGGCATACTCCGCGGCCCGCCGCCGCAGCTCCACGAGCTCGGCGACGACCTCGTCCTCGCACGATCGCGACAGCCCGACGGTGGCCGCATAGCCGTACGCCTGCGAGTCGTCGGCGAAATCCTCGAAGCAGCCGTAGCGATGGCGCGCGCGTTTCGCCGCGTCCGGATCGACCTTCGCGAGGTACCCGAGGACCGCCTGAATCGACGTGTGGAGGCTGTACAGGTCGAGGCCGTAGAAGCCGACGCGCGCCGCGGCGTCGCGCGCGCGGTTGTGATCGCGCAGCCACTCCAGAAACCGGAGGACGTCGCCGTTGCGCCACATCCACCGCGGAAACCGCGTGAAGTCGGCGAGCGCCGCGTTGGCATCCGCGTCGCCGCTCGCGTGGCGCACCCAGCGGTTCACGCGATAGGCATCGGGCCAGTCCGCTTCGACGGCGACGACGTTGAAGCCCGCGTGCACGATGAGCGCCTTCGTGAGCTCGGCGCGCGCCTCGTAGAACTCGTGCGTGCCGTGCGACGCCTCGCCGATGAGGACGAGCCGCGCGTCGCCAATCGCGTCGAGCACTGCGCGGAACCCGTCGGGCGCCGCCTCGAACCACTGCGCTGCGCGGCGCAGCGCCTCGATCGCCTGAGCGTCGTTCATCGTTCGCTCGCCCCGCTGTGGAGCCGCGCCTCGTGCCGGCGCAGGAGCTCGCGGACTTCCTCGTCGGTCGTCTGCGAAAAATTGCGGTACCACAAGCCGACCGCGTTGAACGGCTCGGGCGTGCGCGCGCAGACGGTTTCGTCGGTGATGTCGGCGAATTCCTGGCATGTCTCCGGCGCGCCGCCCGGCACTGCGACGACGACGCTCGACGGTCCGAGGGCGCGCACGGCCTGCACCGCCGCGCGCATCGTCGCGCCGGTGGCGAGGCCGTCGTCCACGAGGATCGCGACGCGATTGCGGAGGTCGGCCAACGGCCGGCCCTGGCGGTATTCGCGCTCGCGGCGCTGCAGCTCGACGAGCTCGCGGCTGGCGACCGCTTCGATCGCGCTCGCCGGAATGGCGTACCACTGGACGGTCTCTTCGTTCAGCACGCGTACGCCGCCCGACGCAATCGCGCCGATCGCGAACTCGGGATGGCCAGGCATCCCGAGCTTGCGGACGACGAAGATCTCGAGCGGCGCGTCGAGCGCCTCGGCGATTTCGAACGCGACCGGAACGCCGCCGCGCGGCAGCGCGAGGACGATCACGTCGTGGCGGCCGCGATACTTCGACAGCCGCGCCGCGAGCTCGATGCCCGCCTCGCGTCGATCCTCGAACGCGTCCGATCTACCGCTCGCTCGAGAGGTCGGGTACGCCATCGACTTCCTCCGAACGCATCGGCGACGTGAACTGCAGCGTCGTGCGCGTGCCGTCGGCGCTGTCGATGACGAGCGCCCGGTCGGCGCCCTCCGCCGTCAGCTCGACGCGCACGGCCGTGGCGTCGGCGACGATGTGCGCCACGTGCTCGCGGCGGTCGCCGAGCGCCACCTCGATATCCTTCGTGTCCGGCGCGGTGCGTGCGACGCCGATGAGCGGCACGTCGCGCGCGGCGAAGGTCTCTTCGCCGCCGGGGTCCGTCGTGCGAAGCGACACGCGCCACCCGGCATGCTTCCGACTGAAGCTGTCGAGCTCGTCGCGCCACGATGGCTGAGCGAGATCGCGGCTGGACATCGGCTGAAACCTCGCTCGCGATGTCGCAATCTTCGCGCCACACAGCCACG
>QHWK01000481.1 GCA_003223775.1 Acidobacteriota bacterium | reverse complement strand
ACAAGTCGAACTTCCCGGTGCTGAACGAGCGCGCGCTGGCGTTTCAGAAGATCTTCGACGAGCCGCTCTCGCCGAAATACGACTGCCAGCCGTCGACGCCGCCGGCGCTCGAGTTCGATCCGTTCAACATGGAGCTGGTGCAGTGGCCCGATCGCGTCCTGCTGCGCTACGAGAAGGACGATCAGCTCCGCACCGTGTGGCTCGACGGCCGCCAGCCGACGTCGCGCAACTACGCGGTGCAGGGGTTTTCCGTGGGCCGCTACGAGGGCAACGCGCTGCTCGTCGAGACGACGCATTACGTGTTCGACGTCACCGGGTTCGACGACTACAACGGCATCCCGTCGTCGCAGCAGAAGAAAATCAAGGAGCGCTACTGGCGCGACGGCGAGCAGCTGAAGGTGGCGGTCACCGTCGAGGATCCGATGTTCCTGCGCGAGCCGGCGTCGTACACGATGCGATACCTCCCGGCGGCGAAGGGCTACAAGCTGCAGCCGTTCGACTGCGATCCGGAAGCGGCGCGGTTGTCGGTGCAGTTCATTCCGCCGAAATACAAGTGAGACCCTCGATATCGACGCGCGGCAAGGAGGAGATGGCCTCATGATCACTCGACTGCGGATGCAGGTCGGATTGCTGCTCGGCGCCGGCGCCCTCGCGATCGCGGCGCCGGCCGCGGCGCACCACTCGGCCGCGGCGGCGTACGACGAGACGAAGAAGGTCGAGGCGCAGGGGACGGTCACGAGGATTCTCGTGAAGAACCCGCATTCGTGGGTCTTCCTCGACTCGACCGACGACAAGGGCCAGACGATCGAGTGGCAGATCGAGATGGGCGGCGTGCCGTCGATGGCGTGGGCGAAGGACGGGCTGCCGATCGGCGCGACCGTGAAGGTCGCCGGGCATCCGTCGCGCGCGGCGGGCTCGCACGGCATCACGGGGGCGACGTTCGCGAAGCCCGATGGGACGCCGATTGGTCCACGCGGCGGCCGGGGTGAATACACGCCTCGATAACCGCGCGCATCGCGGCGCGGCGATCCGCCGCCGCGTCTGATCTGGCCGTGGCGCAGTTCACCGCGTGGCTGCAGGCGTCGGCGATCGGCGTGTGGACGCGCGAGTCGCCGTCCATCTGGGCCTATCCGACCGTGCTGACGCTCCACACCGTCGGCCTCGGCGTTCTCGTCGGGGCGAACGCCGTCGTCGATTTCCGTCTGCTCGGGTTCGCGCCGCGTCTTCCGGTTGCATCGCTCACGCCGTTGTACCGCTTCATGTGGGCCGGCTTCGTCATGAACGCGATCACGGGCGCCATGCTGTTCGCGAGCGACGCGACGGCCAAGGCGGCGCAGCCGGTGTTCTACGTCAAGCTGACGCTCATCGCGCTGGCGCTCGCCACGACCGCGGTGATCCGGAAGCGCGTCGAGCGCGCGGCGGCTATCGACGGCGGCGCGAGCCGCGGATCGACGACGCGGCGGGCGGCAGCGGCGTCGCTGCTGTTGTGGACGGCGGCGATCGCGGCCGGCCGTCTGATGGCGTATCTCTGAGCGGCGCGCACATGGACACCTTCGTCGCGTGGATGGAGAGCACGGCGGTGTCGCGCGCGATCGTCGCGTCGCGCGTGATCTGGCCGGTCTGCGAGATCGTCCACTTCATCGGCCTGTCGCTCGTCATCGGGATCGCCGGCTTCTTCGATCTGCGGCTGATGGGGTTCATGAAGCGCGTGCCGGTGTCGGCCGCGCGAGATCTGATGCCGCTCGCGATCGTCGGGTTTCTCCTGAACCTCACGACGGGCGCGACGTTCTTCATCGGCAAGCCGCATCAGTACGTCGGCAACGTCGCGTGGTGGGCGAAGATGTTCTGCCTGCTCCTCGCCGGCCTGAACGCGATGTTCTTCGAGACGACGGTGGGCGCGCGGACGATCAATCTCGGCGCGGGCGCCGAGACGCCGCGCTCGGCGAAGATCGTCGGCGCCGTGTCGCTCGCGTCGTGGCTGGGCGTGTTGTATTGGGGACGCATGCTGCCGTACATCGGCAGCGCCTTCTGACTGCGAGGTGCTCATGCGGCGTTCATCCCGACTCGCAATCGTTGTCGTCGCGCTCGCGATCGTCGCGTCGCAGCACGGCCGATCGACGCTCTCCGCGCAGGCTCACCAGAATCCGTATCGCATCGTCGACGGGTGGGCGCAGCTGCCGGGCGGGCGGGCGATGGGCGCCGTCGGAAAGGTGGCGATCGATCGCGACGGCCGGCACGTCTGGGCGATCGTGCGCTGCGATCGGCTCGAGGATCCGGCGCGCTTCGGCGACGAGTGCCGCGACTCGAAGACGGATCCGATCGTCGAGTTCGGCCCCGACGGCAAAGTCGTGAAGAGCTTCGGCGGCGGCATGTTCATCTGGCCGCACGGGCTCGACGTCGATCGCGACGGGAACGTGTGGGTGACCGACGCCGTCGCCGAGAACCGCACGCCGAAAGGCGACAAGCGCGGGCAGATCGTCGTGAAGTTCAGCCCCGAGGGGAAGGTGCTGATGACGCTCGGCACGCCGGGCCAGCCTGGCAGCGGGCCCGATCACTTCACGTCGCCGAGCGACGTGGCCGTCGCGCCCGGCGGGGAGATCTTCGTCGCCGACGGCCACAACGAGAACGGCAACAACCGCGTCGTGAAGTTCTCGAAGGACGGCGCCTTCGTCAAGGCGTGGGGAAAGAGCGGCTGGGCGCCGGGCGAGTTCCACGCGATCCACGCGATCGCGATCGATGCGCGCGGCCGCGTCTTCGTCGGCGACCGCGGCAACAACCGCATCCAGATCTTCGATCAGGACGGCAAATCGCTGGCGACGCCGTGGACGCAGTTCGGCAAGCCGAGCGGCATCGCGTTCGACAGCAAGGACCAGATCTACGTGGCGGACTCGGAGTCCGACGACGTGCAGAATCCCGGGTGGGAGGAAGGGATCCGGATCGGCGACGCGAAGAGCGGGTGGATGCACGCGTTCATCATGTATCCGTGGGGCGATCCGCGGGACACGGCCGGCAACGGCGCGGAGTTCGTCGCGATCGATCGCGACGGCAACGTCTACGGCGGCGAACCGCGGCCGAAGCGGCTGCAGAAATACGTGCGCGTCAGGCCGTAGACCGGACGAAGACCAGGAGCACGGGAAGCGCGCGCATCGGGCCGGAGAGGAACGGCTCGGGAAGGATCTTCGCCACGCGCGCGCGGATCGAGAAGAACGATCCGGCGGCAATGAAGAGCGCGAAGCACATGCGCCACAAATGGCGTCTGAGCCGCGCCGCGCCTCGCAATGCGCCCGACCGCATCACGCGCACGTCGCCCGCGAAGCCGGCGAGCGTGATCGTCGCCAGGAAGAACAGCATGAAGGCGGGCACGCCGTTGATCGCCATCCGGGGACGGCGGAGCGCCGCGACGCCCATGCCGATCTCGATCGCGGCGATCGAGAGCGCCAGCATCACCGCGCCGACGTCCACTCGCCGCGTCCACGCGGACGGCGGCCGGACCGCCGTGAGCGCCGTGACGACGAAATACGCCGACATGAAGCCGCCGAGGAGATTCGGGTTCAGACCGTCGCGCGCGGCCATGATCGAGCCGCTGATCCCCATCGTGAGCATCGCGTAGACGAACAGGATGCCGCTCTTGCGATGCAGCGTGCCGCCCTTGCGCACGGCCAGCGCAGTGCCGCCCAGCACGATGGCCAGGCCGCCGGCGACGATGTGGACCGGGAGCAGCTGCGGCATGGAACTATAGACGTAGAATGCCTACGGCTTTGTTCCATTGAAAGAGCGTGAAGGCGAACACGGCTACGGTTGATTGCGCGGTGGCTGGCCGCCCGGCTCGCGCTCGGACGCGCGGTAGCCCCTCAGCATGTTCACCAGCGAGTAGTTGGCTTCGTGGCAGGCGTATTCGTAGATCCGCCCTGCCGACCGCGCCATCGTCAGCTCGCCTTTCCATGGCTGCGTGAACGCGGTCGGGTCGTCGATCTCGAACTGGTAGAGCAGCGTGTCGGCGTCCAGCAGGCTGAAGCGCTCGACGAGGTGCAGGTTGCGATCCCAGGCGAAGTTGCCGCCGGCATCGCCGTAGATGCCGCCCGCGTCGTTGAAGTTCGTCGTGTCGACGACGAGCGTCCTGCCTTCCCACCGGCCGATCGAATCGCCCATCCACCTTCTGATGTCCGGCGACAGATGCGCGCGCCCGTCCATGTGGATGATTCTCGCGTCGTGGATCATCTCGACGTGGACGACGACCGCGTCGCGCGTCTGCACGATCTGATAGTTGCTGTTGTAGGAATACGGGAGCATCGGCGGGCCCGCGGTGGCAAACGCGAGGCACTGATCCTGCAGCCCGGTCTCTTCCGCGCTTGCGGGATGTTTCTGCGCCTCCGCGCGCCGGCGCTTGATCTCGGCGGCCGCGGGCGTCAGCGGCGGAATGCGGCCATCGGGAGGATCGGTGACGATGGAGGTGCGCAGCGTCCTCACGGTGCGCGTGCCGAACTCGCGGTAGAACGTGTTGTAGGTGCCGGTGTTCTTCGCGCCGGGCTGCGGCGGCCGCTCCTCGTTGCTCTGCGCGACCTGCCGCTCCCACTCGGCGGCTTCGTCCGCGGTGAAGAACGGTTTGTCCTTCAGCTGACGCGGACGTTCGAGCGGCGTGGCGGTGGCGGAATTCCAGATGCCCTCGAAGCTGGCGCGGACGTCGCGGCGAGCGCCCTGGCTCGACACGAGCGCCGGCACGACGCTCAGCGCGGCGACACACCACACCACGACGCGACTGCGACGAGCGACGTGCTTCATCGTCTCAACGCGATTATAAGATCGTGTTGCAAAATCTGTAGGGCGAGGCTTTCAGCCTCGCCTTGGCCACCCTGAAAGGGCCGCCCTACGTCGATTTTGCAACAGCACTCCAAGCGCGCGGGCGCCGGCCGCCGCGGCGCGCGCGCTCATCGTCCGGATGAGAGCGCATCGCGGTAACACTGTTCGTACAGCGGCACGATATCGTCGGCGCAGAAGTGCGCGCGGACGCGTTCGGCGCCGGCGCGCCCCATCCGCGTCCTGAGCGTTTCGTCCGTCAGCAGATCGCACGCGCGCGCGGCCATCGCATCGACGGCGTCGAGCGGGCACAGATATCCGGTGACGCCGTCCTCGACGGCCTCTGGCAGTCCGCCGACGCGCGCGGCGACGACCGGCACCTCGCACGCCATCGCCTCGAGCGCCGCGAGCCCGAAGCTCTCCTGCGACGACGGCAGCAGGAAGACGTCGGCCGCCGAGAGCCAGCGCACGAGATCGTGCTCCTCGCCCACGAACCGCACGCGGCTCCGAAGCCCCTGCTCGTCCACGCGGCGCTCGAGCGGCTCGCGATCCGGTCCGTCGCCGATCATCACGAGCACGCCGTCCACGCGCTCGAGGACCCGCTGGAATACGTCCACGACGATGCCCACGCGCTTCACCGTCCGAAAGTTCGAGACGTGGATCAAGACGCGCGCCTGTTCGTGCGCGCCGCAGATCTCGCGGCGCAGCGCGGCGTCCGGGCGGCGGCGCCATTCCGCGCAGTCGAGGAAATTCGGGATGACGCGGATCTCGCGTGTGATGCCGAGCGAGCGAACCGTGTCATCGCGCAGGCTCTTCGAGACGGCGGTGACGAGATCCGCCTGCTCGATCGAATAGCCGACGACCGCTTCATAGCCGGGATCGCTCCCGAGGAGCGTGATGTCGGTGCCGTGCAGCGTCGCGATCGTCTTCGGCGGCCGCGCGCGCGGTCCGCGCGCGAGCATCTCGCGCGAGAGTAGTCGGGCACCTGCACTTGCACGAACGTCAATCCGGGCAGATCCGATCGCCACCTGAACGGCCGCTCGCGGCTGAGCACGTACACGTCGTGGTGCCGCTCGGCGAGGGCGCGCGCGAGCTCGGTGGCGACGACGCCGCTGCCGCCGACCGACGCGTAGCAGAGGATGGCGATGCGCACGCCGTCAGCTCGAGTGCTTGAGCAGCGTGGCGCGCTGGATCGGCTCGCGCACGACCACGCCTTCGGCGAAGGCGACGCCGGCGAGCGCGCCGAACTGCGCGTCGCGGCTCTCCACGAGGGCGCGGAAGGTCGGCGCCGTCAGGCGCGTCGCGACGGCGTCGCGATCGTCGG
Source organism: Acidobacteriota bacterium (assembly GCA_003223775.1). Taxonomy (GTDB): domain Bacteria; phylum Acidobacteriota; class Vicinamibacteria; order Vicinamibacterales; family CAVVIG01; genus QHWK01. The sequence continues at coordinate 2,388 of QHWK01000481.1, read as the reverse complement.
CCTGCGGCGCGAACTGGCTGCGATAGCACGCGAGCGCCGCCCGCTTCGTGTCGTAGTGCGCCGATACGTCCACGACAAAGGACGGTGCGGCCGCGTCGTTGATGAAGTAGTAGCAGATCCACTCCGGCCGCCACGGGTCGCCGTCCGCGGCGTAGCGGCGGAGGCCGCTCGCGAACGCGGCGGACGCAAGCACGTCGCTCGCGCGGACGTGATCGGGATGCCGATCGTTCCAGTGCGGAATCGCGATCGCCCGCGGCCGGTGTCGGCGGATCGTTTCGGCCGCCGATCGCACGAGCGCCGGCGTGTTCGCGATGCCGCCGTCGGGCCATCCGAGGTTCTCGCGCAGCGCGAGGCCGAGGACCTGCGCCGCCGCGCGCGCTTCGGCCTGGCGCGTCTCGGGCGTGCCGTTGGTCGAGAGCTCGCCGGCCGTCAGATCGACAATCCCCACCGTGTAGCCGTCAGCCGCGTGCCGGGCGATCGCGCCGCCCAACCCGATTTCCGCATCGTCGGGATGCGGGGCGAACACGAGCAGATCCATCGGATGACAATATCGCACGCCGCGAAGAACCGCGGCATCCGCAGATGCTAGAATCCGCGGCGCAGAGGAGCACACGCCGATATGAAACTGCTGCTCGGATCCGTGCTGGCGCTCTCGATCGTTGCACCGGCGAGCGCGCAGCTGGCGCCGCCGAACGACGCCGGCCTCACGTTCGGCCACGTGCACCTGAATGTGCGCGACGTCGAGGTGCACAAGAAGCTGTGGGTCGAGCAGTTCGGCGGCGTCGTCGTGCAGAAGGGACCGCTCGTCGCGGTCAAACTGCCCGGCATGCTGATCGCGCTGCGCGAGGCGGCGCCCTCCGGCGGGTCCGAGGGCACGGTCATGGATCATTTCGGCTTCAAGGTCCGCGACCTCGCCGCGGCGCTGCAGGCGTGGCGCGCCGCCGGCTATCAGGTGGGACGCGAGTTCATCGGCTCTGAAGGGTTCCCGAACGCGTACCTCTTCGGCCCCGACGATCTGAAGATCGAGCTGCAGGAGGACAAGGCGCTGCCAGTCAAGGCATCGGCCTATCACCTGCACTTCCTGCTCGCCGATTACGCGCAGCTGCGCGACTGGTACGTCGACACGTTCGGGCTGACGCCGCGCAAGCGCGGCACGATCGTCACGACGGCCGATGCGCCCGGCATGAACCTGTCGTTCGCGACGTCGGCGAAGCCGACGGTCGGCACGAAAGGCCGCACGATCGATCACATCGGCTTCGAGATCGCCAACCTGGAGGCGTTCTGCAGGAAGCTCGAGAGCCGCGGCGTAAAGTTCGACGTGCCGTTTCGAAACGTCCCCGCAATCGGGTTGAACATCGCCTACATCACCGATCCGTCGGGCGTGTACATCGAGCTGACCGAGGGATACAACAAGTATTGACGACTGCCGTGCCCGAGTCGCCGCCCGCCGAGGCGAGCGCGCGCGCTTCGGGAGCGTAAATGCTGCACGTGTGTCCTACGGAAGTCGTCCGCGCGCGCGCTGAGCGTGTGTGGGTTCTCGTCGCGACGCCGACCGAGCTGGCGCAATGGACGGAGACGAGACTGATTGAAGCCCCCGCGCGTGAGCTCCGTCCCGGAGACCGGCTCGTGCTCGGCGCCGGCATTGGCCACGCCATGAAAGTCATCTTCGAAGTGCAGGACGCGGTTCCACTCCATCGTCTCGCGATTCACATCCGGCTGCCGTTCGGCGTGACGAACGACGAAGTGATCGAGATCGCGCCGATCGGCGTGGACGCCTGCCGGGTCACGTTCAACTGAGCGTTCGACTTCCCGCCAGGCTGGCGGGGCTGGCTGATTCGGACGGCGCTTGGCCGGCTGTTCGCGTCGGGCCCGGCGGACGCGCTCGCGCACTTGAGGCGCGCAGCCGAGCGCACGTCGTCCTGACGTCCCTGCGGATGCGGCTAGCGGCCGACGCGCTCGAACATCGTCAGCTCCCACGCCCCCTGCTCGACGTCGTGCCGGATGATGCACACGTCGCCGTCGGTCGTCCGCACCTTGAAGTACCGATGATCGGGCGCGAGCCACTGGTCGACGACATCGTCGACGTCGAAGGTACGGTCATCGAGCTGGAAGCGCCGCGGCGTCTGCTCGCCGCGATAGCCGGCGTAGCATTCGACGGTGATGTGGAATGGCTCCACTGACCGCGGCGATCAGTGACGATGCGCCTCGGGCATGCCGAGGCGGCGGATCGTGTCGCTCTCGAAGTCGAATTCGATGAGCACCACCGGCTCCTTGCCCACGACCCATCCGTCGTGTCCGGGTTCGATCGCGACAATCTGCGGCGCCTTGTGTTCGACGACGCACCCGTCGGCGTATTCGATGTGGATTTCGCCGCGCGCCAGAAAGCCG
>QHWK01000142.1 GCA_003223775.1 Acidobacteriota bacterium | reverse complement strand
TCTATCGCCGCGTGCACGTCGCCGGCATCGTCGTCTTCGCGAGGCACGAGCGACAGGAAGGGGATGCGTCCCGTCACGGCCGCTCCGCGCGGCTGCCGGGGTCCACGTACTCGCACCAGTGCTCGCGGTAGAACGCAATCGTGCGACGCAGACCTTCCTCCAGCGCAACCGTCGGCCTCCATCCGGTCGTCGTCTTGAACTTCGTCGAGTCGGCGTAGAAGCTGCCGATATCGATCGCCTTGCTCTCGGCCGGCCACGGGACGTACTCCACCGATCCGCTGCCGGCGATCCGGATCAGCATCGACGTGAGATCGCGGTGGGTGATCGGCTGGTCGCCGCCGACGTTGAACACTTCGCCGTTGCACGCGTCGCTCGCGCCGGCCCGCAGGAACGCGTCGGCCGCATCGTCGACGTAGACGAAATCGCGCTGCTGCGAGCCGTCGCCGTAGATCTGAATCGTGCGCCCCTCGATCGCGAGGCGGATGAACCAGCCGATGAAGCCCTGGCGGTTGTGCTTCAGCAGCTGCCGCGGCCCGTAGACGTTGGTGAGCCGCAGCGAGCATCCGCGCACGCCGAAGACGTTGTTGTAGACCAGGTGATAGTACTCGCCGGCCGCCTTGTTGATCCCGTTGACGTCGGTCGGCCGCACGAGCTGCGTCTCATCGACCGGCAGCGAGTCGGGGCGTCCATACACCTGCCGCGTGCCCGCGAACACGATTTTCACCTTCGCGTTGAAGTTGCGGCACGCCTCGAGCACTGTGAGCTGGCTGCGGCAGTTGATGTCGAGATCCGTGTACGGATCGCGCATGCTGTCGATGTGGCTCACCTGTCCGGCGAGGCTGAAGATCACGTCGCGCCCCTGCACGAGATAGTTCATCGTGGTCTGCTGCCGGATGTCGGCGACGTTCACGCGCACGCGCTCGGCGATGCCGTCGATGTTGAACAGGTTGCCGCCGTAGTCGGGGATGAGCGAGTCGACGAGCAGCACGTCGGCGCCGAGATCGACGAGCTGGCGGGCGAGGTTGCTGCCGATGAACCCGAGGCCGCCGGTGATCATCACGGCGCGGCCGCGGTAGAAGTTGCGGTAGTCCACGTTCAGGTGCGCGGCGGGCTCGAACACGCGCGGTCCGATCCGCGCGCGGCGAGCGACGGCGCGCCCTCGCGGAGATGCGTGCGGCGGATCACCAGCTCGTACCACAGGCGCATCACGTCGACGCCGGTCTTCACGATGCGGGGCACGTTGAAGAACTGCGACTTGCCGAACGCGCGGTGGTAGTGGTGCACCGGCACCTCGACGATGCGGAAGCCGGCGTCCTCGATCTTCTTCATCATCTCGAGGCAGATCACCCCGCTCGTCTTCTCGAGATCGATCCGCTCGAAGATCGAGCGGCGCATCAGGCGGAAGTCGCAGTCGACGTCGCGCACGGAGAGGCCGAACAGCACGCTCACGATGTGGTGATACAGGCGGCCGATCACGATCCGGTGCAGCGGATCGGATCGGCTGATCTTGTAGCCGTTCACGAGATCGGCCTCGGGCGTCATCTTCGCCCAGAGCGCCGAGACCTCCGCCGGATCGTACTGCGCGTCGCCGTCGGTGTAGAAGATCAGATCCTTGGTCGCCGCGCGGATGCCGGTCTGCAGCGCGCCGCCGTAGCCGCGGTTCTGCGGATGGTGCACGGCGCGCACGCGCGGATAGGTGCGCGCGAGCTCGTCGACGATCTGCGGCGTCGCGTCGCTGCTGCCGTCGTTGACGACGATGATCTCGTAGTCGGAGGTCAGCGCCGTCGCGGCCTGCACGGCGCGGATTACCATGCTCGCGATGGTGCCGCTGTCGTTGTACGCCGGGAAGAAGACGCTGAGACCCTCGGGTTTCCCGGCGGATTCGGCCATGGACAAAAGGGTAAGGGTAGCACGGAAACAGCTCAGCGGACCTGCGGATGCGCCCGCGCCGGCGACGCGATGAGACGCCAGGGCGTGACGGCCGATTCGAGGATCACCGCGCGCGACATCTTCGACTGCCCCTCGCGCCGCTCGACGTACGTGATCGGCACCTCCGCGATACGGCGCCGCTGCCGCGCGGCGACGAACAGCATCTCGACCAGAAACGAATAGCCGTCGGAGACCAGCTCGTCGAGCGGCAGCGACGCGAGCGCCTCGCGCCGCCAGCAGCGAAAGCCGCTCGTGCAGTCGTGCACGCCGACGCGCGTGATCGTGCGGACGTACCGTTCGCCGCCGCCGCGAGGAGCGACGGCAATGAATCGGGATCGTGCGAGAAGTCAGCGTCCATCTGGCAGACCAGATCGACGCCCTGCGCGATCGCGTGCTTGATGCCGTCCACATACGAGCGGCCGAAGCCGCGTTTCGCCGTCCGGTGGAGCACCTCGACGCGCGACGGGTGCTCGCGCGCGAGCGCGTCGGCCGCCTCGCCGGTGCCGTCCGGCGACTGATCGTCGACCACGAGCACGCGCACGTCGCGGTGCGCGAGCAGGTGCGTGACGAGCGGCGGGATGTTCTCGCGCTCGTTGTAGGTCGGGATGATCACGAGCGCGGTCATCGCGGCGGCCGCCCCTCGAACCGCAGCGACGCAATCTGCTCGGAGACGAGGCCGACGAGCAGCAGCACGACGCTCAGCACGATCAGCAGCACCGACGAGTTCGTCACGTGCGACTGCGTCGCGATCGTCCAGACGCCGTAGCCGGCGCCGATCGCGAAGAAGGCGGCGCTCACCGGCGCGAACAGGCGCAGCGGGCTGAAGATCGTGATCACCTTCAGCAGGATGAGGAAGAAATGAACGCCGTCGGATCCGAGCCGGATCTTCGAGGCGCCCTCGCGCTGTGCCGCGTCGACCGGCTCGAAGCGCACGCTGTAACCCGCCTTGATGAACGCGAGCGTCGTCGTCGTCGGCGTCGAGAAGCCGTTCGGGAGCAGGTGGATGAATTCGACGAGCGCGTCGCGCCGCGCCGCACGGAAGCCCGAGGTGAGATCCGGAATCGGCCGCTCGGTCAGGAAGCTCGCGAGGCGGTTGAGCGTCGCGTTGCCGATGCGCCGCGCGGCGCTCGCGTGGGTGCGGCGCGACCGCGCGCCGACGACCAGATCGTATTCGTCGAGATGCGAGACGAGCCGCGCGGCGTCGGACGGCCGATGCTGGCCGTCGCCGTCGGCGATCAGGATGAACGCGCCGCACGCCTGCCTGATGCCCGTCTTCACCGCGGCGCCGTTGCCCTTGTTGTAGGGATGGCGGATCACGCGCGCACCTGCCGCCGAGGCCTCCTTGGCCGTCTCGTCCGACGATCCGTCGTCCACGACGAGGATCTCGCGCCACGGCGCGGAGGCCGCGAGCGCGCGGACGACGGCGCCGATCGCCCCCGCTTCGTTGAAGGCGGGGATGACGACGGTCGTCGCCTCGGGGCCGCGCGCCGCCGCGTCCGTGGCGTCAGCCATCGGCCCTCAGCCCAGCAGCCGATCGACGACGCCGTCCCACGTGATCGCGCGCGCCCGGTCGTACCCGGCGTCGCCGAGCGCCGCCGCGCGCGCACGGTCCGCCGCGAGGCGCGCGATCGCCGCGCCGATCGCGTCGGCGGCAGGCTCGACCACCAGTCCGCTGACGCCGTCCTCGACGAACTCGAGCGGCCCGCCGGCGTCGATGGTGGTCACCACCGGCTTGCGCGCGAGAAACGCCTCGAGCGTGATGAACCCGTAGTCCTCGTCGAACGGCGGAAAGACGACGGCGAGCGCGCCCGCGTAGAGCGACACGAGATCGTGCTCGTCGACGCGGCCGGCGAACGTGACGCGGCCGCCGACGCCGGCGTCGATCGCCGTCTGCTCGAGGCGCGCGCGCAGCGGCCCCTCGCCGACGACGACCAGACGCAGGCCCGGCGCGTGCGCGATCGCGCCGACGATCAGATCGACGCGCTTGTTCGCCTCGAGACGTCCCACCGAGAGGACGTAGTCGCCGTACGGCCCCGCGGTCAGCTTGCCCGCGAGCGGCGGCGGATGGTACAGCGGCTCCGCCGTCAGGCCGTTGTACTGCGCGAGCCGCGCCGCGGTGTTGCGCGCGTTGGCGAACAGCCGCTTCGACTCGGCGAGCACGTCGTTGTCGAGCGCGATCAGCCGATCGCGCAGCCGCACGTCGCGCTCGGTGTGATCGAATTCGCTGAACCTCGTGCCGCAGAGATCGTAGATCGCGCGGTACTGGTGGAAGAGCCAGGTGATCTTGTTCGGGTGGCGGACGAAGTAGGTCGGGAATTTCGTGGCGATCACGGCGTCGATCGGCTCGCCGTTCGACTCCGACAGATCGATCATCCGCCACGCGGCCGCCTGCGCGAGGAGTTCCTCCTTCGGATACCACTTGAACGGCACCGACGCGCGCTCGACCCGATAGCCGCGGCGCGACAGTTCCGCGACGAGGCCGCGCACGTGCAGCTCGGCGCCGCCGTGCACGAACGGCACCTGCGCCTCGCAGACCACCACGCTCCTGATCATGTCGCGAAGCGGAAGTTGATGATGTCGCCGTCCTGCACGACGTAGTCCTTCCCCTCGAGGCGCACCTCGCCGTGCTCGCGGCACGCCGCCATCGAGCCCCGCCCTACGAGGGCGTCGTAGCCGACGACCTCGGCGCGGATGAAGCCGCGCGCGATGTCGCTGTGGATCTCCGCCGCGGCGAGCTGCGCCGGCGTCTGCCGCGCGATCGACCACGCGCGGCATTCGTCCTCGCCGACGGTGAAGAACGACATGTAGCCGAGCAGATCGTAGGTGGCGCGGATCACGCGGTCGAGCCCGGATTCGGTGAGCCCGAGATCCTTCAGGAACGCGGCGGCGTCGGCGGCCTCGAGCTGCGCGATCTCGAGCTCGATCTTCGCGCAGACGGCGACCGCCGCCGTCGACGCGCGTGAGAGAAACGGCGTGAGGCCCGTGCGGTCGATCGCGCGATCGATGCCGCCGGCCAGATGCGACTCGTCGAGGTTGACGACGATCAACAGCGGCTTGGCCGAGAGGAACTGGAACCCGCGCAGCCGTTTGAGGTCGTCGCCTTTCAGATCGAGCGCGCGCAGCGGACGCCCTTCCTCGAGCGCGGTCTTGCACAGCAGGATCACGTCGCGCTCGCGCTCGAGATCGGCCGAGCGGTTCTTCTTGAGATCTTTGTCGAGGCGCTCGAGGCGGCGCTCCACCAGGCCGAGATCCGCGAGGATCAGCTCGTCCTCCATCGCCTGCGCGTCGCGCGCGGGGTCGATCGCGCCGCCCGGGTGCGGCACTGCCGGGTCCTCGAACGCGCGCACGACGTGCACGAGCGCGTCGGCGTTCTTGTAGGCCACGACGTCCACGAGCGCCGCGGCGCCGCCGGTGCCCGCCGGCATCGCGAGATCGGTGAACTCGACCGTCGCCGGCACGCGCTTGCGCGGGTTGTACATCGCCGTCAGGCGATCCAGCCGCGCGTCCGGCACCTTCGAGATCCCGATCGACACGTCGCCTTTGCCGTGCGCCGCGCGGCCGGTCTCCTTCGCGCTGGTCATCAGTTGGAAGAGGGTGGTTTTGCCGCTCGACCCGAATCCGACGAGGGCTGCCCTGAGCATCAGCGGGCCGGCATCGTACCACGCGCGCCGTTCGCGCCCGGCCGCCGCCCGCTGGCGCCCTCCCCACGCGATCCAGGATCAGATCCAGGATCTGATCCTGGATGGGATCCTGGATCGGATCCAGGATCAATCTGTGGGGGGGCGACCCTCAAGCATCGAGGCCTCGCCGCTGCGCGGATCCTTCACGTAACTTACTGACGTGCTGGATTTTGCGGTTGACTTCCACCTGACGCTCCCCTACCATTCGCTGTGGAGAATTGTGGAGAGAAGTGGTGTCTTTGGACGCAGTCTGGCCGTTTAGGGGCCACGAGCAAGCCCGCGTAGATGACAAGGGTCGGCTCAAGGTTCCGAACGCCTTTCGCTCGGCGCTCGAGGGGAAGTACGGACGCGAGCTGTTCGTCACCAGCCTCACCGGCGAAGACGTCCGCATCTACCCGATGCCCGTCTGGATCGAGATCGAGGAGAAGCTCGGAAAGATGCCGTCGACGCACCCGGCGCGCATCCGCTACCTCGATCGCGTCAGCTTTTTCGGCCAGACCGGCGAGCTCGACACGCAGGGCCGCGTGCTGATCCCGCAGCGGCTCCGCGAGACCGCGACGATGACCGGCGACGTTGACGTGCTCGGCGCGTACAACTACCTCGACGTGTGGAACCACGACCGCTTGCTGACGAAGATGCAGCGCGATCCCTTCACCGACGACGACGCGCGCGCGCTCGCGCAGTTTGGCATCTGATGACGGAGACCCACGTTCCGGTCATGACCGCCGAAGCGCTCGAGTTCCTGCAGCCGAGTCGCGGCGGCCTGTTCGTCGACTGCACCGTCGGCCTCGGCGGCCATGCGCGCGCGCTGCTCGAAGCGGGCGCGACGCGCCTCATCGGCCTGGATCGCGACCCCGACGCGCTCGCACGCGCCCGCGCGGCGCTCGCCCCGTGGGCCGACCGCGTGGAGCTGGTCCACGCCGACTACCGCACGCTCGACGACGTGCTCGACGCGCGCCGCATCGCGCAAATCGACGGCGCGCTCGCCGATCTCGGCGTGTCCTCGATGCAGTTCGACGCGCCGGGCCGCGGCTTCAGCTTTCAGCGCGACGAGCCGCTGGACATGCGGATGGATCGCACGGCCGGCGAGACGGCGGCGCACCTCGTCGCCCGCTCGACCGAGCGCGAGCTCGCCGACGCCATCTTCCAGTACGGCGAGGAGCGCTTCTCGCGGCGGATCGCGCGCGCGCTGGTCGCGGCGCGGCAGGACGGGCCGGTGGACACGACAGGCCGCCTGGCGGCCATCGTCCGCCGGGCGATTCCCAGGCGCGGGCCGGCGCGCATCGATCCGGCGACGCGCACCTTTCAGGCGCTGCGGATCTGGGTGAACCGCGAGCTCGACGATCTGGATCGCTTCGTCGCGGCGGCGGCGAAGCGGCTGCGCGCCGGCGCGCGCCTGGTCGTCATCACGTTCCACTCGCTCGAGGATCGCATCGTCAAGCACACGCTGCGGGCGCTGCACCAGCGCGACGGGATCGTGCAGGTGCTGACGAAGAAGCCGCTCGTCCCGCGCGACGACGAGATCGACCGCAATCCGCGCGCGCGCAGCGCGAAGCTCCGCGCCGCGGAAAGGATGGCGTGATGGAAGCCTTCGAGTACGCGATCAAGAAGGACGTGCGGAACAATCCGATCGTCCGCGAGGTCGACGAGGCGCGCCAGCGCGAGCTGTGGACGTCGGTCGGCATCGCCGGGTTCCTCGTCGTCGTCCTGTTGTTCTCCGCGTGGCAGCATTTCGAGCTGCTGCGCCACGGCTACCAGATCGAGGCGCTGCAGCGGGAGCGCGCGGTCGAGGAGGAGACGGCGCGGCGGCTGCGGCTCGAGATCGAGACGCTCCAGTCGCCGACGCGCATCGAAGCGCTCGCGATGGAGCAGCTGCACCTGGTCGCGCCGTCGCGCGACGAGGCGATCGTGATCGAGCGCGTCGTGCCGGCGGATCCGCCGGCGTCCTCGGTCGTGGCGCGGCGGTAGATGGCGTCTCGCCCGGCTGCCGACTGGCGCACCACGATCCGCGGCCGGATCGTCGTCGTCGCCGCGATCCTCGGCGCGTGGGTCGCGGGCATCGAGGCGAAGCTCGTCTACCTGCAGGTCTTCAAGCGCGCCGATCTCGTGGCGCGCGCCGAGCGGCAGCAGGAGCGGACGCAGGCGTCGCCGGCCGTGCGCGGCGACATCCTCGATCGGCACGGCCGCGTGCTCGCGACCAGCGTCGATGCGGACACGATCTACGCGGTGCCGACGGAAATCGACAATCCCGTCGACGCGGCGCGCAAGCTGTGCGATGCGCTCGCCGACTGCGACGGCCGCGACCGCGCGGCGCTCGCCGAACGGCTCGGGCAGCGGAAGGCGTTCGCGTACGTGCGGCGGCAGGTCGCGCCCGACCAGGCGCGGCGCGTCGCCGACCTGAACCTCGACGGCATCGGCTTCACCAAGGAGAGCAAACGCTTCTATCCGAACAAGGAGCTCGCGGCGCATCTGCTCGGCTGGGTGGGCGTGGACAACAAAGGGCTGAGCGGCCTCGAGTCCACCTACGACGCGCAAATCCGCGGGAAGCCTGGCACGGTGCTGATTCACACCGACGCGCGGCGCCACGCGTTCGCGCGCGCCGAGCGGCGCCCGACGTCGGGATCGACGATCGAGGTGACGATCGACGAGTACCTGCAGCACATCGCCGAGCGCGAGCTGCACCGCGGCGTCGTCGAGAACCAGGCGCTCGGCGGCAGCGCGATCGTGATGAGCCCGCACACCGGCGAGATCCTCGCGATGGCTAACGAGCCGACGTTCAACCCGAACGCCTATCGCGACTTCGACGACGCCGCACGCCGCAACCGCGCGATTCAGGACCTCTACGAGCCGGGATCCACCTTCAAGGTCGTGACGGCATCGGCGGCGATCGAAGAGCACGTGCTGTCACCCGACGCGCTCGTCGACACGAACCCCGGCCGCCTGCGCATCGGCAAGCGCGTGATCACCGACGATGCCGGCCGCAACAACGGCCTGCTGACGTTCACGAACGTGATCGTGAAGTCGAGCAACATCGGCGCCGTGAAGATTGGGTTCCAGGTGGGCACCGAGCGCATGAGCCGCTTCGTGGCGCTCTACGGCTTCGGGCATCAGGTGTCGCCAGATTTTCCGGCGGAGAACCCGGGCATCGTGTGGCGGCCGGAGAAATGGACCGACACCGCGCTCGCCTCCGTTTCGATGGGCTATCAGGTAGCGGTGACGCCTCTGCAGATGGTGTCCGCGGTCAGCTCCGTCGCCAACGGCGGGCAGTACGTCGAGCCGCGCATCGTCCGCGCGATGTATCGCGACGGCCGGCGGTTCCAGCTCGCGCCGAAAGTGCTGCGGCGAACCGTCAGCGCCGACACTGCCGCGACGCTCACCGGGATCATGGAAGACGTGGTGGCGTCCGGCACGGCGAAGCGCGCGCAGATTCCGGGCTACACGATCGCCGGCAAGACGGGCACGGCGCAGAAGCTCATCGACGGCCGCTACTCGCACGCCGATCACTACGCATCGTTTGTCGGCTTTCTTCCGTCGCGGGCGCCCGAGCTCGCCATCGTCGTCGTCATCGATTCGGCGAAGGGCCGAAACGGCGATCACGGCGGCGCAGTGGCGGCGCCGATTTTCAAGAACATCGCCGAACCGGCGCTGCACTACCTCGGCGTCGCGCCGACGATCAATCCGCCGCCGCCGGTTCTCGTCGCGCGCCACGCCGATGCCGGGCCGCCGCCGGCCGCGGATCCGCAGGCCGAGCGGAAGCCGGTCGCGCTGGTCGATACGGCGACGCCGCCGGCGCCGGGTGACGTGATGCCCGACCTGCGGGGCAAGAGCGCGCGCGACGCGATTCGGCTGCTGGTGAAAGTCGGGATGACCGCGCGCGTGTCGGGCGACGGCGTCGTCGTCGCGCAGGAGCCGGCGGCAGGCGAGCCGATTGCGGGACAGCGCGTGTGCCGCCTCGCGCTCGAGCGGTGGCCGGCGCGCCAGCCGTCGACGAGCGCGGCAGGCCACCCATGACGTGGGCCGAGCTCCACGGCGCGCTGCGCGGCCGCGGCATGATTCGCGCAGACGATGCGCTGCGCGCGGAAGCGGCCGTGGGCGTCGTCACGGGCATCGCGTACGACTCGCGGGAGGTGCGGCGGGGGAACGTGTTCGTAGCGCTCAAGGGACAGCACGCCGACGGAACCGTCTTCGCGCGGCAGGCGATCGACCGCGGAGCGGTGGTCGTCGTCTCCGAGCAGCCCGCGCCGGACGGCGTCCACGTGGCGTGGGCGATCGTCGAGGACGCGCGCCTCGCGCTCGCGGTGCTGGCGACGACGTTCTTTCGCGACCCGAGCCGCGAGATGCGCGTGGTCGGCATCACCGGCACGAACGGGAAGACGACCACGGCGTACTTGATCGCGGCGATCTTCGACGCGGCCGGTCTGCGCTGCGGCGTGCTGGGGACGGTGGAGTACCGCATCGGCACGGAAGTGCGCGACGCCACGCGGACGACGCCCGAAGCGCCCGACGTTCAGTCGCTGCTGCGGGAGATGGTCGACCGCGGCTGCGCGGCGTGCGCGATGGAGGTGTCGTCGCACGCGCTGGCGCTGCGCCGCGTGGACGGCACCACGTTCGCAGCCGCCGTGTTCACGAACCTGACGCGCGATCATCTCGACTTCCACACCGGCATGGACGACTACTTTCGCGCGAAGCGGCGGCTGTTCGAGATGCTGCCGCGCGGCGCGCCGGCGCTCCTGAACGTGGACGACCCGCGCGGCGCGTCGCTCGCCGATGCCGGCGGACGGCCGATCACGTACGCGATTGCGCGCGCCGCCGACGTCGCGCCGGGCCCGCTGTCGTTTTCGCTCGAGGGCCTGTCCTTCGACGTGCGCACGCCCGGCGGCACGGTCCGCGTGCGATCGAAGCTGGTCGGACGCCCGAACGTCTACAACATCCTCGCGGCGGTGGCGACGACGACGGCGCTCGATCTGCCGATCGACGCGATCGAGCGGGGCCTGGAGGCGCTCGGCGGCGTCCCGGGCCGCTTCCAGGTCGTCTCGGCCGCGACCGACGACGTGACGGTCGTCGTCGACTACGCACACACCGACGACGCGCTGCGCAACCTGCTCGAGACGGCGCGGCCGCTCGCGAACGGCCGCCTGATCACGGTGTTCGGCTGCGGCGGCGATCGCGATCGGACCAAGCGGCCGCTCATGGGTGCGGTGGCGAGCCGGCTGAGCGAACTTGTCGTGATCACGTCCGACAACCCGCGCAGCGAGGATCCAAACAAGATCATCGAGGAGATCCAGCGCGGCATCACGCCGGACACGCGGCGGGACAGCGCGCAGCGCATTCTCGCGATCGTCGACCGGCGGCAGGCCATCGGACGCGCGATCGAGGTCGCGACGCCGGGCGATCTCGTGCTCGTCGCGGGAAAGGGCCACGAGAAGTACCAGGTGATCGGCGATCGCACGCTGCCGTTCGACGACGTGGCGGTGGCGCGCGAGGCATTGAGCCGGCGGACGGGATCCGCGTCGTATGACCGGCGAACGTAGGGTCGAGCGCCCGGGAGAGCGGCCGCTGGCGGAGGCCGAACCGCCGCCGCTGCGCGCCGGATGGGTGGCGTCGGCGATGAACGGCGCGCTCGTCACCGGCGATGTGTCACGTACTCTCGCGAGCGTATCAATCGATACACGGACGCTCGCGCCGGGCGATCTGTTCGTCGCGATACGAGGCGAGCGGTTCGATGGCGCGCAATTCGCAGCAGCGGCGATCGACGCCGGCGCCGCGGGCGTCGTCGTGCCGCGCGGGTGGTGGACGGCGGCGGCGGGCGCGAACGCGCGCGGTGCCGCGAGCCCCGACCCGTCCGTGCCGCGAAGCGGCGGCGGGCCGCCGGCGGTGATCGAGGTGGACGACACGACGGCGGCGCTGCAGGCGCTGGCGCGCGCGATCCGGCGGGACTCGGGCGCCAAGGTCGTCGCGATTACCGGCAGCGCCGGGAAGACGACGACGAAGGAAGCGACGAGCGAGCTGCTGAGCACGCGCTACCGCGTGATCCGCAACCGGGGCAACTTCAACAACCACATCGGCCTGCCGCTCTCGCTCGTGGAGCTGCGGCGGCGGCCGGAGATCGCGGTCGTCGAGCTGGGGATGAATCACGCCGGGGAAATCAGCACGCTGGTGCGGATCGCCGAGCCGGAGGTCCGCGTGTGGACCAACGTCGGCGACGCGCACGTCGGCTTCTTCGCGTCGGTCGACGCGATTGCCGACGCGAAGGCGGAGATTTTCGAGGGCGCGCGCCCGTCCGATCTGCTCGTGGCCAACGCCGACGACGCGCGCATCGAGGCGCGCCTGCCGGCCTTCGCCGGCCGCGTCTCCACATTCGGCATCGAGCGGGACGCCGACATCCGGGCGGCGACCGTCGCGGATCGCGGCATCGACGGCACGAACGCGCGCGTGACGACGCCGCGCGGCGCCGTGCAGGTGTCGACCTCGCTCGTCGGCCGCGGCAACCTGGAGAACCTGCTGGCGGCGATCGGCGTCGCGATCGAGTTCGACGTGCCGCTCGAGGACATCGCGGCCGCGTCGGCGCGCCTGCGCCCGGCGTCGCACCGCGGCGAAATCGTGCGCCTCCACGGCGGCGTGACGGTGATCGACGACAGCTACAACGCGAACCCGACGGCGACGAAGGCGGCGCTCGACGTGCTCGCGAGCAGCCCGGCGGCGCGGCGCATCGCGGTGATCGGGGAAATGCTGGAGCTCGGCGACC
>QHWK01000480.1:3238-4582 GCA_003223775.1 Acidobacteriota bacterium | reverse complement strand
GAGCGCGCGTGGCTGCAGTCGCTGGCGGCCGCCGAGCCGGCCAACGCCGCCGTGCGGATCGAGCTCTCGAGGATCCTGGCGGCGAGCGGCGACGTGGAGCGCGCGATCGCCGCGGCGCAGGACGCGATGCGGATCGCGCCCGGCGATCCGCGCGCCGGCGAACAGCTCGCGTCGGTGTTCGCCGACGCCGGCGACGGCGCGCGGCTCGCCCCGCTCGCCGACGCGCTGGCCGCGCGCTTTCCCGATCGCGACAAGCCGCGGTACTACCAGGCGAACGCGCGCTTCCTCACGGGGCGCGCGGAGGCGGCGATCGCGGAGGCGCAGGCGATCGTCGCGGCGAACCCGCGCGACGTCCGCGCGCAGAACCTGCTCGGCGTCGCCTGTGCGAGCGTGGGGCGCCCGCCGTGCGCGCGGGCCGCCTTCGAGGCCGCGCTCACCGCGAACCCCCGCGACGCCGTGTCGCACGTGAACCTGGGCGTCTGGCGGCTGCAGGCGGGCGATCCGGCCGCGGCCGCGGACGAGTTCTCGACCGCGCTCGTGCTCGAGCGCTCGTCCGCCGCCGCCAGGCAGGGGCTGAACGAGGCGCGCGCCGCGCTGGCGTCGCGACCCTGACAGCGCTCCAGCCATGTAGGGCGACCCTTTCAGGGTCGCCACAGGCGAGGGTGAAAGCCTCGCCCTACAGATTTCCCCGCGACAACTTGCGACATGTGCCGCGGATCCCCGGTGCTATAGTCGCCGGACTTCGACGTGCGTTTGCCCCCGCAGCGCAGCATCCCTTCAGTGAAAGGCGCCGCCATGAAAGACACTCGCCACGTTCGACTCGTGCTGTCGGCGGCGCTGGCGGCAATGAGCGCGGGTTCAAGATTGATGTAGGGCGGCCCTTTCAGGGCCGCCGAGGCGAGGCTGAAAGCCTCGCCCTACATCGGTTTCGAAAACACCCCGAACCATGAGCACACGGTCTCTGCACAAGAGCTTGTTCGTTCAGGTCCTCGTCGCGATCGCGGCGGCCGCGCTGCTCGGGTACCTCTCACCCGAGCGCGCGGCGGCGATGCGGCCGCTCGGCGACGCGTTCATCAAGCTGATCAAGATGATGATCGCGCCGATCGTGTTCACCACGGTCGTCGTCGGCATCGCGCAGATGGGGGACGTGAAGGAGGTGGGCCGCATCGGCCTGCGCGCGCTCGTGTACTTCGAGGTGGTGTCGACGCTCGCGCTCGTGATCGGCCTCGTCGTCGTCACGGCGCTCAAGCCCGGGAGCGGCCTCGGCATGAGGCCGGCGGCCTTCGACGTGAAGGAGGTGGCGGCCTACGCGACCGCGTCGCAGAAGCTCACGACGACCGACTT
>QHWK01000480.1:0-3140 GCA_003223775.1 Acidobacteriota bacterium | reverse complement strand
TGATGCGGCTCGCGCCGATCGGCGCGTTCGGCGGCATGGCGTTCACCGTCGGCCGCTATGGGATCGGCAGCCTGCTCTCGCTCGCGCAGCTCGTCGGCGCCGTCTATCTCACGTGCGCGCTCTTCGTCTTCGTCGTCCTCGGCGCCATCGCGCGCGCCGCCGGCTTCAGCATCTGGAAGCTGCTGCGCTACATCCGCGAGGACATCCTCATCGTCGCCGGCACCGCATCGTCGGAGACGGTGCTGCCGCGCATCATGCGCAAGATGGAGGATCTGGGCTGCAGGAAGTCGGTGGTCGGCCTGGTCGTCCCCACCGGCTATTCGTTCAACCTCGACGGCACGGCGATCTACATGACGATGGCGGTCGTGTTCATCGCGCAGGCGAGCAGCGTGCACCTGACGCTCGGGCAGACGCTCTCGATCCTCGGCGTGCTCCTCCTGACGTCGAAGGGCGCGGCGGCGGTCACCGGCGGCGGCTTCATCACGCTCGCGGCGACGCTGTCGGTGATTCCCACCGTCCCGGTGGCCGGCCTCGCGCTGCTCGTCGGCGTCGACAGGTTCATGTCGGCCGCGCGCGCGCTCACGAACCTGATCGGCAACGCCGTGGCCACCGTCGTGATCGCCAACTGGGACGGCGCGCTCGACAGAGAGCGCGCGCACGACGTCCTGAACGGCTCGGCGGCGGAGCCGCGGCGAAGCGAAGCGCCGGCGGACGCGGCCGTGCCGCAGGAAGTGTTCGTCGCCGCGTCGTATGCGAACCCGCGGCGGTCGTGAGCGTGTACAGGGCGAGGCTTTCAGCCTCGCCTCGGCGACCCTGAAAGGGTCGCCCTACGAGGAGGGATCTGATGCGAACCACGATGCCGAGCGCCTGGCGCGCAGCCTTCGCGGCGGCGGCCCTCGCCGTCGCGTCCGGCGCGCGAGCCGATACGCTCTCGTGCGACATGACGCAGTACAAAGCGTCGCAGGGGCTCACGGCCGCCGCAGCAGCTGACACGCTGACCGTCACATGGGCGGGCGCGGACGGATCCGAGCTGCGCATGCGCCTCGCGATCGACAACGGCGCGCCCGTCGTCCGCGAGCTCGCCGCGCAGCGGCGGGGCGGCCAGTGGGCGACGCTCGGCCGCAACCTGCGCCCGGAGTTCCGCGTGACGAGCGGCCGCCGCCGCGTCGGCTCGGATCAGTTGAACACGTACCGCGAGCTCGGGATCCCGCTGACCAGGGAGCTGCTCGAGCGCGAGAAGTGGAACGCGTTCTGGGACGCGCCGCTGAACGTCCCCGGCATGGTGCTCGGGCCGAACAGCGACGAGCTCAAGAAGCTGCTCGATCTGCCGCGCAGGGCCGAGGAGATCAAGCGCGCCCAGGCGAGCTATCAGGCGACCGGCTGCGAGGTGAAGACCGAAGGCACGCGCCTCGAGATCACGTTCCCCGGCCTCTCGATGGGGATCTTCGCGGGCCGCCTGCAGTTCACGGTCTACAAGGGCGCGAACCTGATTCGCCAGGAGGCGATCGCCAAGACCGAGGAACCGTCGGTCGCCTACAAGTACGAGGCCGGG
Source organism: Acidobacteriota bacterium (assembly GCA_003223775.1). Lineage (GTDB taxonomy): Bacteria > Acidobacteriota > Vicinamibacteria > Vicinamibacterales > CAVVIG01 > QHWK01. The sequence continues at coordinate 1,588 of QHWK01000480.1, read as the reverse complement.
CTGCAGGGGTTCTCGACCGACGCGCAGCGGGTCCGCTGGCGCGACACGAGCGGCGACTGGCAGAAGTACGAGTTCGGCGGCACGCCGAACCAGTCGCTCGTCGCGCTGCGCGCGCGCAACCGCGTCGCGACCGTCGAGGGTCCGGGCGGCTCGATCGCCTTCTTCCCGCCGCCGCACAAGTTCTTCTTCTCGCGCGAGCTCGAGATCAACCTCGGCTACGTCTGGTATCGCAAGGACGACGAGAAGCTCTTCTCGATCGGCGTCCGCCACGCCGACCACGAAGAGATGTTCCGGCCGCAGGGCGTTCCCGGCCACGACGAGTGGGTGACGGGGCGCATCACGCAGGCCGAGCGCTTCACCGAAGGCAACTTCGCGCTCTACAACGCGCCGCCCGGCACGTGGCAGCGCATGGCGATGTTCCTCTACGTCACTCCGGAGGCCGCGCCGGCGGCGATCGACGGCGCGCTCGCGTTCACGCACAACGACACCTACAAGCCGGTGGCCGGCTATCAGGTGATGAACACGCACTACCACGCGCCGTTCACGATGCAGCTGAAGGACGCCGGCAGCCTCGACGTGCAGGCCGAGTGGATTCCCGCGATCCGGTCGCGCGGCGTGAACATCGTGCTGATGTCGGACTTCCACGCCGACGGACACATGGCCGATCCCGGGCCGATCCGTCTCGACGAGCTCAAGAGCTTCTATCAGGCGGCCGCGCGGCATTCGGACAAGGACTTCACGATCCTCTTCCTCGAGGAGCCGCATCAGTGGTTCGGCTACCACTGGAATCTGTTCTTCCCCAGGCCGGTCTACTGGGTCCAGAGCCGCAAGGAGGGGCAGCCGTTCGTCGAGACCGATCCGCAGCTCGGAAAGGTGTATCACGTCGGCAGCCGCGCCGACGCGATGAACCTGATGAAGGCCGAGAACGGCCTGATGTGGATGGCGCATCAGCGGACGAAGAACACCTCCGGCTATCCCGACGCGCTGAAGGACACCGACTACTTCCGCACCGATCAGTTCATGGGCGGGGAGTACCGGCCGAACGTGCCGACCGACCTGTCGCAGAGAGAGATGTGCGAGTGGGTCTGCTTCGACGCCATGGACGCGATGAACAACTGGACCGCGAAGAGCGCGCTCAAGCCGAAGTTCATCGTCGCCGCCACCGACACCTACATGAAGTATCCGGACGACGACGTGTATCCGGAGGAGTACGGGAACTACGTGCGGCTCGACAAGACGCCGACCCACAAGGAAGGCTGGTCGAAGCTGTCCGAGGCGCTGCGCGCCGGCGACTTCTTCGTCACCTCCGGCGAAGTGCTGATCAAGGACTTCAAGGTGGAGGGGCGCGGCGCCCGGCGCACCATCGTGGCGGATCTCGAGTGGACGTTCCCGCTCGACTTCGTCGAAGTGGTGTGGGGCGACGGACAGAAGACCGGCCGGCAGATCGTCGCGACGAGCGAGGCGGGCGCCTTCGGCTCGAAGCGCATCACCATTCCGTTCGACGCAGCGGGCAAGGACTGGGTGCGTGTGTCGGCGTGGGACATCGCCGCCAACGGCGCGTTCACCCAGCCGGTTCGCCTGTCGCCGA
>QHWK01000479.1 GCA_003223775.1 Acidobacteriota bacterium | reverse complement strand
TGCGGAGGTTCTCGACTGCTCGAGCACCGCGCGCGTCGGATCGGAGAAATCGTGATCGCCCCCGATCACGTAGCTGTACGCCGCCATCAGCACGTTGCGTCCGATGATGACGCGGCTGGCCGAGAACACCTCGCAGTTGAAGCCGAGGTTCGCGCCGTCGCCGAGATCGATGTCGCCGTCCTTGCAGGAGAGGATCGTGTTGCGGCCGATGAACACGCCGTCGCCGATCCGGATCCCGCGATTGCGCTCCCCTTTCGCGTCGAGCAGGCAGTTGTCGTCGACGACGACGTTGCTGCCGACGTGAATCTTGTGCGGGTGGCGCAGCACGACGTGCTGGCCGAAGACGACGTTGCGGCCGCAGCTGCCGAGGAGCAGCGGGTACAGCGCCTTGCGGATCGCCAGCCCGATCGCGCCCGGCCACGACTGCGCGAACATGACGATCAGCTCGTAGCGCAGCAGCGCGCCGAGGCCCGGCCGGCCGACGACGAGCGCCGCGTATTTCGCGCGGCTCGACGTGCCGGGCGCGAACAGCTGATCCTGCGCGCGCTCGATGCGCAGCGGGTCGGCGAGGCGGACGTCGTCAGAGCCAGCCATGCTGCCGGTACCAGTCGAGTGTACGCCGGATTCCCTCGCGCAGGCCGACGCGCGGGTCGAAGCCGATCTCGGTCCGCGCGCGGGTGATGTCGAACGCGCGGCTCTTGGTGAAGAACTCGACGCGCCGCCGGTGCAGCGGCGGCTCGATCCCGAGCGGCGCGCACAGCGCCTCGCAGACGATCGCCGCCGCGCGCAGCGGCCACACCGGCAGGTGGCGCCTCGGCGGACGGACGCCCGATTCGAACGCGACGAGCTCCACCAGGTCGTTCAGCATCGTCACCTCGCCGCCCGCGAGGATGTAGGTCCGGTTGGCGGCGGCCTTCTGCGTCGCGCACAAGCGAAAACCCTCGACGAGATCGTCGACGAAGGTGAGGTGGTAGTAAATCCGTCCGTCGCCGAACGTCACCCACTGCCGGTGCGCGACGGGGCGAAACAGTTTCAGCAGACGGCGATCGCCGGGGCCGTAGATGCCGCTCGGGCGTACGACCGTCAGCTCGATGCCGTGCCGCGCCGCCGCCTCGCGCGCGAGCCGTTCGCCCTCGAGCTTCGTCTGCTGGTAGATGTCGCCCGGGCGCAGCGGCGCATCCTCGTTCGCCGGCGGATGCTCGACGTCGCCGTGGACGCCGACCGTGCTGCAGTGGACGACGCGCGCGACGCGGTTGCGCGCCGCCGCTTCGACGAGCGCACCGGCGGCAGCAGCGTTCACCGCGCGGTATTCTTCGTCCTTCAACCCCGCCTGCCGATAGATGGCGGCAATGTTGTAGACGACGTCCACGCCGTCGGTGGCGCGCGCAAGCGCGTCGCGGTCGCGGATGTCGCCGGCGACGAGCGTCACGCCGGCCGCCGATAGCGCGTGCGCCGCGGGGCTCTGCGCGCGCACGAGCGCCGAGACGGCGTCGCCGCGCGCCACCAGCGCTCGCGCAAGATGGCCGCCGGTGAACCCCGTCGCGCCGGTGACTAGGGCCCGCACCGTTCGGCGACGACCGTGACGGGCGATCCGAACAGCTTCAGCAGGCCCATTCGATCGAGGACGTCCTCGGACCAGGTCGTGAAGCGCCGCGATCCGATCAGACGATGGAACTGCATGGGCATGACGAACTGCCGGTGGACCGATCGCACCTGGAAGTTCGACGCCTTCAGCGCGGCCCTGATGGCGCCGTCCGACAGCACGCGGTACGCTTCGGTGCGCGCGCCGAGCGTGTGCGCCGCGCGGCGCGTCGCCGATTCGAACAGCGCGACGCTGCGCGCCGACGGGTAATCGAAGATGACGAGCCGATCGGCGACGCGGCACAACTCCGAGAGACACGTCTGCCAGTCGGGCGCGTGCATCAGGACGCGCAGGCAGATCGCGACGTCGAACTCGCGCGCCTGGAACTGCAGCGCGTGCGCGTCGCCCCGGACGAATTTGATGAACAGCCCCTCGTCTTTCGCGCGCCGCCGCGCGGCCTCGAGCATCTGCTCGGAGGCGTCGACGGCGGTGACGCGCGCACCGCCGCGCGCCATCAGAATGGCCGCGCGTCCGGTGCCGGTGCCGACGTCGAGGATCGGGCGATCCTTGATGCGCCCGACCATGTTGGCGAGCACGCGCGCCTGCGTCTTGGCGACGTATTCGCCGATCGGGCCGCCGAAGCGCTTGCGCTCGAACGACTGCGCCATCGCCGGATCGGCGTACGCCGTGTAGCTGTAGTGCTTCTCCGGCTGGCGCGCGCGCGTCACGCGAGATCCTTCACCACCGCGCCGGGCGGCGGCGCGGTGCCTTCGAGCGCCGCGCACGCTTCGCGCGTCCGCTCGAGGTACGCCTCGTAGCTGTATTTCGTCTCGGCCAGCCGGCGCGCGTTCGCGCCGATCGCCTCCGCCCGCGCGCGATCCTCGAGCGCGGTCAGCAGCCCGTCGGCGAACGCGTCAGCGGTCGGCTCGGTGAGGATCGCCGTCTCGTCGCCGAGCACCTGCGTATGCGTCAGCAGCCGCGTGGCGACGATCGGCCGCCCGGACCGCAGGTATTGATAGATCTTGAGCGGCGTGTTCGTGCCGCGCGATCGCGGCGAGACGAGCACGTCCGCCGCGAGCAGGTACGCCGGAATCTCCGCCGCCGGCCGTTCGCCCGCAAACAGCGTCACGTCGTCGACGCCGGCCGCGCGGGCCTGCGCGCGTGCGCGCTCGATCTGATCCGCCCGCCCGCCGGCCAGCACGAGGCGCGCGTCGGGCCGCGCGCGGCGGACGCGCGCCATCGCGTCGAACAGCATGTCGAGGCCTTGATAGGCCTCGAAGGTGCCCGTGTAGAGGACGATCGGCGTGCCCGCTCCGAGGCCCAGCGATCGTCGGACGGCCGCCGCCTGCTCCGGCGTCGCCGAATCGCCGGCCGATCCCGGCGCGTTCTCGATCAGGATCGTGCGCGCGCCGGGATCGATCGCGCGCACCGTCTCCTCGAGCGACGGACAGATCA
>QHWK01000141.1 GCA_003223775.1 Acidobacteriota bacterium | reverse complement strand
TAATTCGGCCTTCATGGCCACGCTCTACCCGTTCCGGGCGCTGCGTCCCACGCCCGACATCGCCGGCGCGGTGGCGGCCGTTCCCTACGACGTGGTCACGACCGACGAGGCGCGCGCGCTCGCCGAGGGCAACCCGCTCAGCTTTCTTCGCGTCTCGCGTGCCGAGCTCGAGCTGCCGGCCGACGCCGATCCGTACTCCGACGCCGTCTACCGCCGCGCGGCGCAGAATTTCGCGTCGCTGCGGGACAGGTCGCTCGTCGTCGAGGACGAGCCGAGCGCCTACTTCTACCGGCTCCGCATGGGCGGCCACGTGCAGACGGGAATCGCCGCCTGCTTCTCGATCGACGAGTACGACGCGGGCGCGATCAGGAAGCACGAGCGCACGCGGCGGGACAAGGAAGACGACCGCACCCGCCACATGCTCGCGCTCGGCGCGCAGACGGGTCCGGTCTTCCTCACCTACCGCGCCGAGCGCGACGTCACCCGCGTCTCCGAGCGGACGATCGGCGGCGCGCCGCTCATCGATTTCACCGCGGCGGACGGCGTGCAGCACACGATCTGGCGCGTCGCCGGCGCGGACCGCGACGCGCTCGTGGCGGCGTTCGCACGCATTCCGGCGCTCTACATCGCCGACGGCCATCACCGCGCGGCGAGCGCCGCGCGCGCGCGTGCCGAGATGCGCGATCGCGGCATCCGCGGCACGTCGCTCGGCGACGGCGCCGACGCCTCCACGATGTTGGCCGTCGCCTTCCCGCACGATCAGGTGCAGATCCTTCCCTACAACCGCACGGTGAAAGATCTCGGCGGGTTGAGCGCCGCCGACTTCGTGCACGCCGTGCGCGATCAGTTCGAGATCGAGGCGGGCCCGGCGACGCCGGTGCGGCGCGGCGACATCGCGATGTACTTTCAGCGCGCGTGGCACACGCTGCGGCCGCGCGCCGCGCCGAACGCCGCCGATCCGATCGCGTCGCTCGACGTCAGCGTGCTGCAGGAGGTGCTGCTCGCGCCGGTGCTCAAGATCGCCGACGTGCGCACCGACAAGCGGATCGATTTCGTCGGCGGCGCGCGCGGGACCAGCGCGCTCGAGCAGGCCGTCGATTCGGGGAAGGCGGCCGTCGCCTTCTCGCTATACCCCGTGAGCGTCGCGGATCTCATGGCCGTGTCCGAAGCCGGCGATATCATGCCGCCCAAATCGACGTGGTTCGAGCCGAAGCTGCGCGACGGGCTCCTGATACATGTGATATAGCGAGGGGCCCAATTAAGAGCGGGTTGCAGAATTACCCGCGGCCGTCATCTTTGAAACGCGCTCTTAATTTTATGAAAGTTCTGATTGCCGACAAGTTCGAGAAGAGCGGCCTCGACGGCCTGAAGGCGGCAGGCTGCGACGTCGTCTACCAGCCGGACCTGAAAGACGACGCGCTCACCGCGGCGATACGGGACACGAAGGCCGACGTGCTCGTCGTCCGCAGCACGACGGTCACCGCGCCGATGCTCGAAAGCGGCGCGCTCTCGCTCGTCGTCCGCGCCGGCGCCGGCTACAACACGATCGACGTCGCCACGGCGTCCAGGCGCGGCATCTACGTCTCGAACTGTCCGGGCAAGAACGCGATCGCGGTCGCCGAGCTCGTCTTCGCGCTCCTGCTCGCGCTCGATCGCCGCATCCCGGACAACGTCGCCGAGCTGCGCGCCGGCGCGTGGAACAAAAAGGAGTACTCGAAGGCGCGCGGGCTGTACGGCCGCACGCTCGGGCTCCTCGGCTACGGCAACATCGGCCAGGAAGTCGCCAGGCGCGCGCACGCGTTCGGCATGCCGATCGTCGTCTGGAGCCGGCGCTTCGCGACCGGACGCGCCAGCGTCGCCGACGAGCCGGTGCCGATGATGCTCGCGCGCTCGCCCGAGGAAGTCGCCGAACGCTGCGACGTCCTGAGCGTGCATCTCGCGATGACCGCCGAGACCAAAGGCCTCGTGAACGAACAGGTGCTCGGCCGCCTGAAGCCGGGATCGTACTTCGTGAACACGGCGCGCGCCGAAGTCGTCGATCAGGCGGCGCTCGAGCGCGCCGTCCGCGAGCGCGATCTCCGCGTCGGCCTCGACGTCTTCGCGAACGAGCCGAAGGACGCCGCCGGGCCGTTCACCGACGCCATCGCGTCGCTCCAGAACGTCTACGGCACGCATCACATCGGCGCATCGACCGATCAGGCGCAGGAAGCGATCGCCGCCGAGACGGTCCGCATCGTCGCCGCCTACAAGGACACCGGCAAGGTGCCGAACGTCGTCAATCTCGCCAGGAAGACGCCGGCGACGCACATGCTCGTCGTCCGGCACCGCGATCGGCCAGGCGTGCTCGCGCACGTCTTCGATCGGCTGCGCAGCGGCGCGATCAACGTGCAGGAGACCGAGAACGTGATCTTCGAGGGGGCGCACGCGGCCGTCGCGCGCATCAACCTCGACGGCGCGCCGCCCGACGCGCTGCTGGCGGAAATTCAATCGGGGAACACCGATATCCTCGACCTCCATCTGGTGACGATATGACCATCACGCGTCGCATCCATAATTTCGCCGCCGGCCCGGCGGTGCTGCCGGTGCAGGTCCTCGAAGAGATCCAGCGCGATCTTGTGTCGCTGCCGGGCGTTGGCATGTCGATTCTCGAGGTGAGCCACCGGTCCGCCGCGTTCGAGAAAGTCCTCGCCGAAGCGGAGCAGAGCATCCGCACGCTCGCCGACGTCCCGTCGAACTACAAGGTGCTGTTCCTGCAGGGCGGCGCGAGCCTGCAGTTCTCGATGGTGCCGATGAACCTGCTCGGCGCCGGCGCGACGGCCGACTACATCGACTGCGGATCGTGGGCCGACAAGGCGATCAAGGAAGCGAAGAAGGTCGGCGCCGTGAACGTCGCCGCGTCGACCAACGGCGAGAACTACTCGCGCCTGCCGCGGCAGGAAGAGCTGAAGCTGACGCCGGGCGCGGCGTACGTCCACATGACGTCGAACAACACAATCGAGGGCACCGAGTACAAGACGCTGCCCGCGGTCGGCGACGCGCCGCTCGTCAGCGACACCTCGTCGGACATGTTCAGCAAGCCGATCGACGTCCGGCGCCATGCGCTCATCTATGCCGGCGCGCAGAAGAACATGGGCCCGGCCGGCGTTACGGTCGTGATCGTCCGCGAGGATCTCGTCGCGCGCTCGCAGAAGTCGCTGCCGGCGATGCTCAGTTATGCCGTGCATGCGGAGAACGGATCGCTGTACAACACGCCGCCGGCGTTCGCTGTCTACGCGCTCGGCCTCGTGATGACATGGCTGATCCGTTTGGGCGGCCTGCCAGCGATCGCGAAAGTCAACGAGCGCAAGGCCGCGAAGCTGTATGCAGAAATCGACCGCACCGGTTTCTATCGCGGCACCGCGAACAACAACGACCGCTCGCTGATGAACGTCACGTTCCGGCTCGCAACCGAGGATCTCGAGAAGCAGTTCGTGAAGGAATCGACTGCGGCCGGGCTGGACGGCCTCAAGGGCCACCGGTCGGTCGGCGGCATGCGCGCGTCGATCTACAATGCCTTCCCCGAAGAGGGAATAGACGAGCTCGTCTCTTTCATGCGGGAGTTCGAGCGGACCCATGGATAATGTGCTATCATCTTCTGTTTGCACAAGTTAGCAGCGGTCTGACCGCTGTCAGTGGAGGGTAGTGGAGTGCTTTTGTCGCTCGTTTTGACTCTCGTCGTCGCTGTCGTCCTGATTCAGGTCGCCGTCTTCAGCACCACGATTTTCTTGCACCGCACGGCCACGCACAAAGCGCTGGTCCTGCACCCGGCCATGGAATGGACGTTCAAGTTCGCGTTGTGGCTGACGACGGGCATCCTGACGAAGGAGTGGGTGGCGGTGCACCGCAAGCACCACGCGTTCACCGACGAGGAAGGCGATCCGCACAGCCCGGCGCTGCTCGGCTTCTGGAAGGTCCAACTCGGGAACGTCTACTACTACATCCGCGAGGTGAAGAACACCGACGTCGTGGCGCGCTACGCGCGCGACATCAAGGAAGGCTGGTGGGATCGCAACGTATTCCGCCGCGGCATCCTCGGTCTCGCGACGGGCACGACGGCGCTCTGCATCGTGATGGGCCTGGCGTGGGGCATCGCGGGCGTGGGATGGGCGCTGCTCGCGGCCGGCATTCACGCGGTGATGTACGTCTTCGTGCTGTCGTCGTCGATCAACGGGCTCTGCCACCACGTCGGCTACAAGAACTTCAACAACACGGCGACGAACATCCGCCTGCTGGCGCTTCTGACCGGCGGCGAAGGCCTCCACAACAACCACCACGGCTTCCCGCGGAGCCCGAAGTTCAGCTGGCGCGCGAGCGAGTTCGATCCCGCGTGGCCGGTGATCAAGCTGCTCGTCGCGCTCAGGATCGCCAAGCCGTACAAGACCATCGAGGACGTCGCCGCCGCAACGGCCGTATAGCGCAATTAGGAATTTGGAATAATTCTTACTTCCAAATTCTTAATTCCGTCAGTGCTGCGTCGGAACGAACCGCCGTCGCCGGCGCCGCCGCCGCCGTCTCCTCGTGCCATCCGGCTGCTGTTCCTGCGATCCCTCGACTGGTCGATCGACTGGCGCGCCGCCGTTTTCCGCGGCGATGGCCTTCCAGTGCTCGACGAGCTCCGGCGAGCCGCTGTGGATCTCGAGCCAGGTGAGCGTCTCGCCGAAGATGCCGCGATGTGCGAGCGCGTGCTGCGCGCGCGGGCTCGCCGAGACGTCCGCCAGCCGGCGCTGCAGCCCCACGATCTGCCGCAACCGCTCGACGTCGCGCCGCGCGATCGGCAGCGCGCCGAGCCGCGGAATCGGCGGCCGCCGCGGCTCTCGCCGCGCCGCGTCGGCAGCATCGGCCTCCGGGGTCAGACGGGAGTCCGACCCCACTCCGACCCCACTCCGGCCCCGCTCCGACCCCGCTCCGGCCCCGCTCTGGCCCCGGCTGGGGTGCAGCGAGATCCGCAGCGGCACCAGCAGCGATCCGAGCAGGATCGCGTTGGTGAGCGCGTCGGGCGTCGACTCGAAGCGGCGCCGGTACACGTCGAGCGCCGCGAGCGATCGCCACAACGCCTCGGTTGCGCCGCGGTGCAGCTCCGCCGAGATCGGCTCCAGCAGACCGACGTCGGCGAGCGAGCGGAACGCGCGCTCGGACGATCCCGCGCGCAGGATCTTGTAGTACTCCTCGAGCAGCCGCGGCGGCGAGCTCTTCGCAATCTCGTGCCGGTGCGTGCGAATCGCCTGCAGCAGCGTCGGCTCGATCGTGAAGTCGAGCCGCGCGGCGAGCGCGATCGCGCGAATCATCCGCACCGGATCCTCGCGCAGCCGGACGTCCGGATCGCCAATCGATCGCACGACGCCCGCGCGCAGATCCTCGAGGCCGCCGACGTAGTCGATCACCGAGAACGTGGCGATGTCGTAGAACAGCGCGTTGACCGTGAAGTCGCGGCGGAAGGCGTCCTCTTCCGGCGTGCCGAACGTGTTGTCCCGGTGAATCAGGTGCTCGCCTTCCGGCGTCGTCGGATCGGGCGCCGGCACGCCGTCCTGCACGACTTCCTCGCCGGGCGCGACCTGCCGGCGGAACGTCGCGACCTCGATCACCTTCTGCCCGAACTTCACGTGCGCCAGGCGGAAGCGCCGTCCGATGATCCAGCAGTTGCGAAACAGTTTCTTGACTTGATACGGGTGCGCGGAGGTGCCGATGTCGAAGTCCTTCGGCCGCCGCCCGAGCAAAAGGTCGCGGACGGAGCCGCCGACCAGGTATGCCTTGTGATCGAACTGCCGCAGACGGTAGAGAACTTTGAGCGCGTCGGGATCGATGTCCTTGCGCGAGAGCGAGTGCTCTTCGCGCCGCACGATCCTCGGCTCGACCATCGGCCGCATTGTACCAAAACGTTCGCGGAGAGAACCTAAGACGTTGATGTTCAATCACTTAAGGGACAAGGGGCGCTGTGCTAGGATGAGCCGTATGCGTTGGCTTGCCGCGTGCGCCGCGATTCTGGCAGCCTCGCCGCTTCGCGCTGCAGACGACCCGCTGCTGCGCGCCCGCGCCCTCTACAACGAGAAGCAGTTCGAGGCGGCGGTGGCGGCGGCCGAGCAGGCGCGCGCGATACCTTCGCGCGCCGATGCGGCGGACCTCGTCGCGGCACGTGCGTATCTCGAGCGCTACCGGCTGAGCTCCGCGTCCGACGATCTCACCAACGCACGCGATCGGCTGCGGCGGATCGACCCGCAGCGCTTTCCGGCGCGCGAGCGCGCCGAATACGTCGTCGGCCTCGGCGAGACGCTGTTCTTCGACGGCGCGTACGGCTCCGCCGCGACGATCTTCGACGCCGTGCTGCAGAGCCGCGATCTCACCCCCGCGGACGCGCGCGAGCGGATTCTCGACTGGTGGGCGTCGGCCACTGATCACGAGGCGAAGCCGCGGTCGGAAATCGATCGCCAGGCCGTCTACCAGCGGATCCGCACGCGGATGGAAGAGGAGCTCGCGCTCCGCCCGGCGAGCGGCGCCGCCGCCTACTGGCTGGCCGCCTCCGCGCGCGCGCAGGGGGACGTGCAGGCGGCATGGGACGCGGCGCAGGCCGGCTGGGTGCGGTCGGCGCTCGCAGGCGGCGATCGCGGCGCGGAGCTGCGCGCCGATCTCGATCGCCTCGTGCTGGTCGGCATCGTGCCGGATCGCGCGAAGGCCACCGCGCAGACGCCCGAGTCGCTGCGCGCGCAGTGGGAGCAGTTCAAGGCGCGCTGGAGAAGAAATTAAGCTGTCACGACAATAACGACGCGATCCGCGTAATCGTCACCCGAGCTCGTCAGCTTTCAGAACACCTCATCCGCATCGACGCAACAACTTAGCGCGGCTCGGCGTTGCAGCCCGTCGCCGCATGCTCAAATCGATCACTCGACTGGCTGCGGCCTCGCTGTGCGTATGGTCGATCGCCGGCGTCGCGGCGCCGCTTCCCGCGCCCGCCGACACCACGATTCGCGGCGGGACGTATGCGAGCACCAACTTCGACGGCAATCTCCTCGTCACGCGCGCCTCGTCCGATCCGACGTTCGTTCGCAAGGCGCTCCTCGACTTCGATCTCACCGGCGCGATTCCGTCCGGCTCCGTCGTGCAGTCGGCGGCGCTGACGATGACGGTGCACTGGGGCGGCGCGGCGGCCGCGCGCAGCGTCGGCGTGTTCGACGTGACGACGCCGTTCGTCGCCAGCCAGGCGACGTGGGACGTCGCGTCGGCGACGAGGCCGTGGAACAAGCCAGGCGGCGATCTCGGACGCGAGTGGACCCGGACGAGCGTGCCGAACGGCGCCGGCGCGCGCGCCGCGTTCGACGTGACGGCGCTCGTTCGTGCCGCCGCAACCGCGTCTCCGCCGCACGCGCGCCTCGCGCTCGTCGACGTCGACACGCTCACGGCGGCGCGCGACGGCTACCGCGACTACTTCGGCTCGGAGGCGACGGATCCGGCGACGAGGCCCTCGCTCGCGATTACCACCGGGCCTGCGCCCACGCCGTCGCCGTCGTCGCTCCCGTCGTTCTCGCGCGTCTTCGTCATCGTGATGGAGAACAAGGAATTCGCCGACGTGATCGGCAATGCGGCGGCGCCCTACATCAACTCCCTCGTATCGCAGTACGGCCTGGCGACCGCGTACACCGGCGTCACGCATCCGAGCCTGCCGAACTACATGGCGCTCACCGGAGGGCAGACCTTCTTCACGACCGACTGCATCACCTGCCGCACGCCGGCCCGCCACGTCGTCGATCAGCTCGTCGACTCCGGGCGCACGTGGAAGGCGTACATGGACTCGATGCCGACGGCGTGCTCGACGACCGACACGTCGCTCTACGTGCAGAAGCACAACCCGTTCGCGCACTACACCGACGTCGTCGGCGACACGACGCGCTGCGTCCGCCACGTCGTGCCGTTCACGCAGTTCTCGGCGGATCTCTCGGCGGGCGCGCTCGCGAACTTCGTCTGGATCACGCCCGACATGTGCCACGACATGCACAGCTGCTCGGTGTCCACCGGCGATACGTGGCTGTCGCACGTGGTGCCGTCGATCCTCGCGTCGCCGGCGTTCAACAACGCGGTGCTGTTCCTGCTGTGGGACGAGGGGACGACGACGACCGGCGGCGGCGGCGTGATTCCGGCGATTGTCGTGTCGCCGTTCACGCCGCCCGGGCTGCGCGTGTCGCGCCCGATGAACCACTACGACACGCTGCGGACGATCGAGGACGCGTGGAAGCTGCCGCCGCTTGGCAACGCGGCCGCCGCGAGCGCCCTGACGGAGTTCTTCCGGCCTTGAATCGGCGTAGGCCGCCGTTGTAGGGCGATCCTTTCAGGGTCGCTGCGGCGTCGTTGTAGGGCGACTCTTTCAGGGTCGCCGCTCGTTCAGGCTTTGGCGTCGTTCCAGTTCGGGCCGATGCCGACGTCGACCGTCAGCGGCACGATGAGCTGCGCGGCCGCCTGCATGGCCTCGCGCACGATCTCGCCGTACTCGCCGGCGCGCGAGGCCGGCACCTCGAAGAGCAGCTCGTCGTGGACGGTGAGGATCATGCGCGCGTCGGGATAGCGCGCGAGCGCGGCGTGGACGTCGATCATCGCGCGCTTCATGATGTCGGCGGCCGTGCCCTGGATCGGCATGTTCACCGCGATGCGCTCAGCCGCCATCCGCAGCTGCCCGTTGCGGCTGTTGAGATCCGGGACGAGCCGCCGGCGGCCGTAGATCGTCTTGACGACGCCGGTGGCGCGCGCGTCGGCGAGCGTGCGATCGATGAAGCCGCGCACGCGCGGGAAGCCGGCGAAGTAGCCGTCGATGAAGGTCTGCGCCTCCTGCTGCGACACGCCGATGTCCTTCGACAGCGTGAACGCGCTCTTCCCGTAGAGCAGGGCGTAGTTCACCATCTTCGCGATGCTGCGCAGCTGATGCGGATCTTTGCCGGAGTTGGCGCCGAAGATCTTCGTCGCCGTCCGCTCGTGGAAGTCGGCGCCTTCGCGAAACGCATCGACGAGCACGGAATCCTCCGACATGTGCGCGAGCACGCGAAACTCGATCTGCGAGTAGTCGGCCGAGATCAGCACGTGATCCGGATCGGCGACGAACGCGCGCCGGATCTCGCGCCCGAGCGCCGTTTTTATCGGGATGTTCTGCAGGTTGGGATCGCTGCTGCTCAGGCGTCCGGTCGCCGCGCCGGCCTGGTTGAGGCACGTGTGCACGCGGCCGGTCTCCGGGTTCACGAGCTGCGGCAGCGCGTCGATGTAGGTCCCTTTGAGCTTCATCAACGCGCGCCACTCGAGAATCTGGCGCGGCAGGTCGTGCGTGAGCGCGAGCTCCTCGAGCACGTCGACGGCCGTCGACGGCGCGCGCGAGGCGCCGGTGCGCTTGAGCACCGGCAGCTGCAGCTTGTCGAACAGGATCTCGGAGAGCTGCTTCGGCGAGTTGATGTTGAACTCGCCGCCGGCCGCCTCGTAGATCTGCGCCGTCCGCAGCGTGAGCTCCTGCTCGATCTTCTGCGACTGCGCCGCGAGCGCCGGGCCGTCGAGCCGCACGCCGGCGCGCTCCATCGCGACCAGCACCGGGATGAGCGGCCGCTCGATCGTGTCGTAAACCGCCGTCAGCTGCTCCTGGCCGAGCAGCTCCTTGAAGCGCGGGGCGAGCTGGCCGACGATGTCGGCGCGCTCGCCCGCGTAGTCGAGCGCCGCCTCCACCGGCAGCTCCGCGGCGTCGACGAGGTAGCTCGCGATCATCGTGTCCGTCTCGAGACCGAGAAGCGTGATGCCGTGTCGCGCGAGCACGATGGCATCGAACTTCAGGTCGTGTCCGATTTTCGGGATGGTTGGATCCTCGAGCAGCGGCCCCAGCGCTTGGAGCGCGGTCTCGAGCGGCAGTGACGCGGCTTCGCCGAGGGGACGATGGCCGATCGGAACGTAATCGGCGTCGCGCGGCGCCGTCGAGAACGCGAGCCCGACGATCGACGCGCGCATCGCGGTCGGCCGATCGGGGAGCACGCGGAGCGCGAAGCGGCCCGCGGCGCGCAGACGGCCGACGAGCTCGCCGAGCGCCGCGTCGTCGACGATCGTCCGATATGTCTTGACCGTCGTTTTCGCGTCGGGCGCGTACTCTTTCGCGAACGCGCGGAACCCGAGCTCGTTGAAGATCCGGAACGAGGCGTCGCGCGATCCGCCGCGGAAGCGGACGGCCTCCGGCTCGAACTCCACGGGCACGTCGATGCGGATGCGCGCGAGCTCGCGGCTCTGCCGCGCGGCCTCGATGTTGCCGAGCAGCCCTTCGCGGTACCGCTTGTTCTTCACCTCGGCGGCGTGCGCGAGCAGGTTCTCGAGCGATCCGTACTGCGCGATCAGCTCGCGCGCGCCCTTCTCGCCGATGCCAGGCACGCCCTTGATGTTGTCGATCGTGTCGCCCATCAGCGCGAGCACGTCGACGACGAGGCCGGGCGGCACGCCGAACTTCTCTTTCACGCCTTCCGCGTCGTACCACGTGCCTTCTTCCTTGGGGTTGAAGACCTTGATGCCGTTGCGGACGAGCTGAAAGAAGTCCTTGTCGCCGGTGACGATCGCGACCTCGAAGCCGGCGCCCGCCGCCTTCTCCGCGAGCGTCCCGATCACATCGTCGGCCTCGTAGCGCTCGGAGGTGAGGATCGGGACGCCGAGCGCCTCGCACGCGGCGTGCACCATCGGGATCTGCTGCGCGAGCTCGTCGGGCATCGGCGCCCGGTTCGCCTTGTAGTCGGCGACGAGATCGTCGCGGAACGTACGGCCCGGCAGATCGAACGACGCGGCGATGAACTCGGGACGATGCTCGTTGAGCAGCTTGCGGAGCATCGTGACGAAGATATAGACGGCGTTGGTCGGCGTGCCCTGCGCGTTGCGCAGCAGTCCGCCGTCCGCGGTCCGCACCGGCGCATGATACGCGCGGTACATCTGCGAGCTGCCGTCGATCAGATAGAGCACAAATTTCTAATATATCATCGGCGCTGATGTCGTTCCGCCGACAGGAGACCTCTCCGCGCGTCCGTTGCCTTGGCAGCCTTCGCCTTGGCGGCCTTTGCCTCCTTTGCGTTGTCTCCGTAGCGTGCACAGGTCTTTTCCGCCAGTACGAATACGAAGAAGAGATCTATCTCTCGCTCGACGGCACGGCGACGGTGTACGTGAACAGCTCGATCGCGGCGCTCGACGCGCTGCGCGGAGCATCGTTCGACGCGCGGCCGACGGCGCGCATCGACACCTCGGCGGTTCGCGCGTACTACTCGACGCCGAACACGCACGTCACGCGCGTCAACTCGTCGCGGCGCCACGGCCGGCGCTTCGTCCACGTGCGGCTCGACGTCGACGACATCCGCCGCCTCGGCGAGGCGGCGCCCTTCGCGTGGTCCACGTATCGCTTTCAGCAGAACGGCGGCGAGTACCGCTACCTGCAGACCATCGGCTCCGCCGCCGCGAAAGACGTCGCCGGCGCCGGGTGGAACGGCCGCGAGCTCGTCGCGTTCCGCCTGCACCTGCCGAGCAGGATCCGCTATCACAACACGCGCGGCATCGAGAGCCGCGGCAACATCCTCGCGTGGGAGCAGCCGCTCGCGGATCGCCTCCGCGGCGCGCCGCTCACGCTCGATGCGCGGATGGACACGCAGTCGATCCTCTATCGCACGCTGTGGCTCTTTGCCGTGACGTTTCTCGCGGTGGCCGCCGCGTTCGGCGTGGTCATCTGGTGGGTGATGCGCCGCGGCGTCGAGGCGCCGCACGAGCCGGCGAGGGCGCCGCGTTGACGGCAGGCCGGGCAGGCCGGGCAGGTCGGGCAGGTCGGGCAGGTCGGGCGGGTCGGGCAGGCCGGGCGGGTCGGGCAGGCCGGGCGGGTCGGGCAGGTCGGGCGGGTTGGTCAGGTCGGGCGGGTAGGTCAGGTGGGTCGGTAGGTTCGGTCACGTTCTCAGATCGCTTCAGCGCCGGATCGCCCGTGCTCCGTCGACAAAATCTTTCTGATTACATGGCCGTTCGACCTGCCAGGCCCACCCGGCCTGCCAGGCCCACCCGGCCTCCCAGGCCCGCCCGGCCTACCGTGCGATCAGCGCGTAGATTTCGGCGGCGCGCTCGAGCGCGGCCTCGATGTTCGGGCAGATGTTCAGCTCGCCGACGTGCTCGTGGAATTCGGCCTGGTGCATCAGCGCGGCGGGCTGCTTCGGCGCGCCGCAGAGGATCAGCTCGCGGCCCGACTGATGGAGGCCATCCGCGAGGTCCTCGAGCGCGCGCAGACCCGTCGCGTCGATCGCGGTCATGTTCCGAAGCCTCACGATCACGATCGGCGCGAGCTCCGCGACGTGATCGACGATGCGCGAGATCTTGTCGGTCGCGCCGAAGAGAAACGGCCCGTGGATGCGGAAGACGCTGACGTAGTCGGGGATCTTCTTGTCCTGCAGGATGTGCACGCGCCCCGCTTCCACGTAGGCAGGCGTCACGAGCGACACCGTCGTCGTCTGCGAGACCTTGCGGATGAAGAGCAGCATCGCGAGGATCATTCCGACCTCGACCGCCAGCGTGAGATCGGCGAACACCGTCAGCGCGAACGTGACGATCCACACGCTGATGTCCATCTTCGACAGCTTCAGCAGCTCCGGAATCTCGCGCCAGTCGCCGACGTTGTAGGCGACGACGAGGAGAATCGCCGCCAGCGCCGAGAGCGGGATGAACCGCGCCGCCGGCGCGGCGACGAGCAGCACGACGAGCAGCGTCGCGGCGTGAATCATCCCGGCGACCGGCGTGCGCGCGCCGGAGCGGATGTTCGTCCCCGTCCGCGCAATCGCGCCGGTCGCCGGGAGCCCGCCGAAGAGCGGCGACGCGATGTTCGCGATCCCCTGCGCGAGGAGCTCGACGTTAGGGTTGTGCCGATCGTTGCCCATGCGATCGGCGACCACGGCCGACATGAGCGATTCGATCGCGCCGAGCATCGCCACCGTCACCGCGGGGCGAAGGAGCGTCGGCAGGAGATCCGCGCGGAACTTCGGCACGACGATGTGCGGAAGGCCGCTCGGGATGCCGCCGAAGCGCGTGCCGATCGTCTCGACCGGCAGCCGCAGCACGACGACCGCGACCGTGGCGCCGAACAGCGCGACGATGTAGCCGGGAACGCGCGGCACGACACGGCGCCACACGAGCAGCACCGCGACGGTAATCACCGCGAGCGTCGTCGCCGGCACGGAGAACGATCCGGCATTCCGCGCGAGCGTCGTCATGCGCGGCCAGAAGTCGCTCGGCACCGGAACCGTGAGGCCGAGGAAATCGCGAATCTGCGTGCTCGCGATGAGCACCGCAATCCCGTTCGTGAAGCCGACGACGACCGGCCGCGGAATGAACTTGACCGCGTTTCCCATGCCCGTCGCGCCGAGTACGACGAGCAGCGCGCCCGCCATCATCGTGCACATGAACAGGCCGTCGATGCCGTAGTTCGCGACGATGCCGGCCACGACGACGACGAACGCGCCTGTCGGGCCTGCGATCTGGAAGCGCGAGCCGCCGAGCGCCGAGACGAGGAAGCCGGTGACGATCGCGCAGTAGAGGCCCGACTGCGGCAGCACGCCCGACGAGATTGCGAACGCCATCGCGAGCGGGAGCGCGACCAGGCCGACGGTGACGCCGGCGAGGAGATCCGCGACGAAGGCGTCGCCGGAGTACGTCCTGAGCAGGACGACGGATTTCGGCAGCCAGCGGTTGGTCACGGCCGGTACGTTTAGAATACGACACGATGCGTACGGCGACGCTCTGGGTGATCACGGCGGCGCTCGCGGCGACAGGGTCTGCTGCCATGGGCGGCCGCGCGCGTGCGGCGGCGGCATCGACGCCGGTGCTCGTCGAGCTGTTCACGTCGGAGGGATGCTCCGATTG
>QHWK01000478.1:1297-10583 GCA_003223775.1 Acidobacteriota bacterium | reverse complement strand
GAGGGCCTGCGCGAGGTCGGCCGGGACGCGGTTCAACATGCCGCCGATCTGCGCGCAGCCGGCGAACAGGTGCGCCGTCTTGCGACGCACGATGTCGAAGTGCTCGTCCTCGGTGATGCCCGCATCGCCGTTTTTCGTCAGCTGATACAGCTCGCCTTCGATCATGCGCAGCGTCACGTCGCACAGCACGCGGATGATCTCGAGCTCGTCGTGCATCAGCGCCATCGCCATCGACTTGATGTACAGATAGTCGCCGAGCAGCACCGTGATGTCGTTTCCCCACCGCGAGTGCACCGCGAGGCGGCCGCGGCGCAGATCGGAGTCGTCGATGATGTCGTCGTGCACGAGCGTCGCCGTATGCACGAACTCGACGACGGCGGCGTAGAGGATCGCGCGGTCGCCCTGATAGCCGGCCAGACGCGACGCCATCAGGAGCACCGCGGGGCGGATCCGCTTGCCGCCGCTCGTCTGGATGTACTGGCCGATCTGCGGAATCAGCTGGACTTTCGACTGGACGTGGCGGGCGAATTCCTGATCGACCCGCTCGAGGTCGGCGCGAATCGGCTCGAAGATCTGCGACAGGGCTGGCGACGATTTCTCCACGCTCGGCTCGAAACTTTATCACGGCCTGAACAGCGTGTGGAAGTTGGCGGCCGTGCGCGCGGCAAGGTCAGCGGGCGGCGTCCGGTGCAACTCCGCGAGCGCGGAGACGACGCGCGCGACGTGGGCCGGCTCGTTGCGCTTCCCACGGTGCGGCACCGGGGCGAGGAACGGGCTGTCCGTCTCTGTCAGCAGCCGCTCCATGGGCACGCGCTTGATGGTCTCGCGCAGCGCCTCGGCCTTCGGGAACGTGATGATGCCGGCGACCGAGATGAAGAAGCCCAGCGCGAGCCCCGCATCGGCGAGCGACGGCCCGCCCGTGAAGCAGTGAAGCACGCCGCTCAGCTCGCCGCCGCCCTCCTCGCGGAGCACGGCCAGCGTGTCCTCGTCGGCTTCGCGCGTGTGGATCACGACCGGGAGCTGCCGCTCGCGCGCCAGACGCACCTGCGCGCGGAAGACCGCGTGCTGCACCTCGCGCGGCGAGAAGTCGTAGTGGTAGTCGAGGCCGATCTCGCCGATCGCGCGCGCGGAGGGCGTCGCGGCGAGCTGATCGCGGACGACCGCGGCTGCGCGCGTGGGATCGGCGGCGAACTGGTGCGCCTGGTGCGGGTGGACGCCGATCGTCACCCGCACCTCGGGCCACAGCGCGGCGACGCGCTCGGCCTGCGCCGCTTCGGAGGCGTTGCCCGCCTCGAGCACGATCAGCACGCGCTCGAGGCCGGCGGCCTTCGCGCGGTCGACGACGGCGTCGAGATCGCTCGAGAAGGCCTCGTCGGCGAGATGGCAGTGGCTATCGATCACGGTTCGTGTCTCGCCGATTGCTCCCGCTCGAAGGCCGCAAACGCGGCGTCGAGATCGGCGCGCAGGCGCTTTTTCGTGTCCGCGTCGGCGAAGCTGTAGTCGATCGAGTTGCGCGCGAGCCGTTCGAGCGTCGCGTAGCCGAGATGCTGCTCCTCGACCGCTTTCCGATACTCGAGCGTCATCGTCGATCGCGACACGCCCGCATCGTCGGTTGTGAGCGCGATCGGGACGCCGTGCTTCAGGTACGTGCGCAGCGGATGGCGGTCGCCTTTGACGCCGAGGATCAGGTCGCTGCTCGACAGCGCGATCTCGACGAGGACCCGGCGCGCCGCCATCTCCCGCAGCAGTTCGATCGCGCCATCCTCGTACATGACCGCCGTCCCATGGCCGATGCGTCGCGCGCCGGCGATGCGCACCGAGTCGCCGATGTGCGATCGCAGCGCTTCCGGCGGCACGAGGCCCTCGGTCAGCTCGCCGGCGTGAAGCGTCAGCGGCACGCGCGGGTACCGCGTGCGGAGGTACGCGAGCATCTTCATGTGCAGCGCGAAATCGCGGACGGCGATCGGCGCGTCCTCCGGCTGCACCAGGTTCACGGCGACGACGCGCGGGTCGTGCGACGCAATCTCGAATCCGGCCAGCATCTGCGCGAAGACCGTCTCGGGCGCCGTCGCGCGCAGAACCTGCCAGACGTAGCGGAGCGTCACGCGGCAGCCGGCATCCGCCTGCGGCGTCGCGCAGCGCATCAGCTCGCGCGCGCGCGCTTCCACCTGGTCGAGCCGCGACGCCGACGCCGAAACGACGTCGGCGAAGCCGGCCGCAAGCAGCCGGTCCCGCAGCCGGGGCAGATCGTCGGACCATCCGGCGGCGGCGCCCTTCTGCATCGACAGGCCGCCGTCGGTCGTCACGAGGAGCTCCAGATAGCTGACGTGCTCCGCCGCCGCGCGGGCCGCCACTTCGGCGAGCATCTGGCCGAGCCTCGTCGACGGCGGCCCGAACTTCGCGAACGTCGCGAAGAAATGATCGTGGCCGTTTCGCGCCGGTTCCCAGTGCCGCATCGACATCGCGTCGATCGCCTCGCTGGAGAGCGCCGCGTTCTGGATCACGGCGGCCGCCGCCGCACGTCCCTCCTGCGCGTCGCACGCGCCGCCGACGATCGTCATCGTCGCCGTGACGACGCAGAGGTTGTCCTCCGCCGCCCAGCGGAGGTAGCTCTCCGCGTAAATCGATCCCGACAGGTGAGTGTGAAGGTCGCCGCCCTTCGGCATCGCCGTGAGGAAGGCGAGAAGCAGCGGCGGGTTGCGGCGGATGGTCTCGAAGTAGCGCGCCGCGCGAGAGGCGGGCGCGGCCGTCGCCGCGAGCGATGCCAGCGCGAGCGCGATCGCCGCCGCGCGTCCGAGAGTCAGGCGTCCCCGGCGCCGGCGGCGCGTCGAACGTGACGACCATCGGCTTGCCACCGTCTGGACTCGCGGCGAGGACCATGCCGTTCGATTCGATGCCCATCAGCGTCGCCGGCTTCAGATTGAAGACGACGACGACAGTCTTGCCGACGAGCGCGTCCGGCTCGTAGGCATCCGCGATCCCGGCCACGAGCGTGCGATGCTCGGAGCC
Source organism: Acidobacteriota bacterium (assembly GCA_003223775.1). Classification (GTDB taxonomy): domain Bacteria; phylum Acidobacteriota; class Vicinamibacteria; order Vicinamibacterales; family CAVVIG01; genus QHWK01. The sequence goes on along the minus strand of QHWK01000478.1, from coordinate 7,574 downwards.
GACGTCGACCGACAGCTTGAGCAGCTTCTTCGACTTCTCGACCTTCTCGGCTGCGAGCACTTTCGCGACGCGCAGCTCCACCTTCATGAAGTCTTCGATCGAGATCCGGTCGCCTGCCGCGGGTGTTGGCGCCGCGCTCGGCGTTGCGCCGGCGGCCGTCGGATCGGGCGATGCTTTCGGCGCGCTCGGCACCAGCGCGGGCGCGGCCGGCACGGCGGGCGTCGGCGACGCAGCGCTCGAGGGCGAGGCGGCGGGCGGCCGCGCGCCGGGCGTGGGTGAATCTTGCGGAACGGGCTTGTCGGTCACGGCGGATATCTCCTTGCGCGGCCAGAGCGGCCCTTCGTTGAGGAGCACGCGCTCCCCGTCATTACGCCAGCGGCCGTCACGATCGAATTGCAGGCCCCCCCTCGACTCCGCTCCGGGCAGGCCCGCGGACGCGCCCACGCGGCGCAGAATCTCGCGGCTCGACGAGGGCATGATCGGCTCGAGCAGCACGGCGGCGAGACGGATCGCCTCCGCCGCGTCGAACAGCACCTGGCTGAGGCGATCGGCCTGCCCCGGGTCTTTCGCCAGCGTCCACGGCGAGGTTGCGGCGATGAACTCGTTCGTCGCGTCGACCAGACGAAACGCCTGCGCCGCGCCCTCGTGCAGCGCCAGGCCATCCATCGACGTGCGATAGTGCGCGACGACCTGCTCGGCGATCCGCACGAGCTGATCGGATCCGGCGCCGGTCGGCGCGAGCCGTCCGCCGCGGTAGCGGTCCGCCATCGACGTCACGCGGCTGACGAGATTGCCGAGATTGTTCGCGAGATCGACGTTGTAGCGCTCGTCGTAGCGCGCCCACGAAAAATCGCCGTCGCCGCCGAACGCGATCTCTTTCACCAGATACAGACGCAGCGGATCCTGGCCGAAGCGGCCGGCCGCCTCGATCGGATCGACGATCGTGCCGAGCGTCTTGCTCATCCGCTGGCCGTTGAGCGTCATGAAGCCGTGCCCGAAGATCGCGCGCGGGAGCGGCAGCTTCGCCGACATGAGCATCGCCGGCCAGATCACCGCGTGGAAGCGCGTGATGTCCTTGCCGATCACATGCAGATCGGCGGGCCACCACGTGGTGAACATGTCCGCCTTCGACGCGTCGCCGAGGCCGACCGCCGACGCGTAGTTGATCAGCGCGTCGAACCAGACGTAGACGACGCTCGACGCGTCCCACGGCAGCGGAATGCCCCACGACTGGCCCGCACGGCTCATCGAGACGTCGATGAGGCCGCTCTCGATCAAGCGGAGGATCTCGTTGCGCCTGACGTCCGGCTGCAGGAAGCCGGGGTTCGCGGCGAAATGATCGAGCAGCGGCTGCTGGTACTTCGAGAGCCGGAAGAAGTAGTTCTTCTCGCGGATCCACTCCGGCTTCAGCGTCGGGTGCAGCGGGCAGTTGCCGTTGACGAGATCTTTCTCCTGCTTGAATTCCTCGCAGCTGACGCAGTACCAGCCTTCGTAGACGCCCTCGTAGATGTCCCCCGCGTCGTAGATGCGCTGCGCGATGTCGCGGACGCCGGCGCGGTGCCGCGGCTCCGTCGTGCGGATGAAATCGTCGAACGAGACGTCGAGGCGCGCCCACGTCGCGCGGAACACCTGCTCCATCTGGTCGCAGTACGCGAGCGGGTCGAGCCCCTTCTCCGCCGCCTGCTTGAAGACGTTCTGCGAGTGCTCGTCGTTGCCCATCAGGAAGCGCGTGTCGAAGCCGCACAGCCGCCTGTAGCGCGCGACGACGTCGGCGCAGATCTTCTCGTACGCCGTGCCGAGGTGCGGCTGGCTGTTGACGTAGTCGATCGCGGTCGTGAGGAAATAGCGGCTCACGTGCGCGCTCCGTACGCCGCGATCGCGATCGCCTGGACGTCTTTCACCGACAGCTGCTTCTCCCGCGCGAGCGCGGCGAGATCCTCGAACTCCGGCGCGGCGTTCACCACGTGCCCGCCGCGGCGCGCCACCTTGAAGCGCACGGCGCCGATCGGCGTCTCGACGGTGACGATCTCCCGCTGCAGGCACTCGCGATCGACGTCGTAGCGCCGCAAGCCGATCGTCGTCGTCTCGCGGAAGACGATGTCCGCCATCTCGCCGCTGCGCGGCGGCGCCGCGACCACCGTCAGCAGCGTCCCGGGCCGGTTCTTCTTCATCTGCACCGGCGTGTAGAACACCTCCAGCGCGCCGGCGGCATACAGCCGGTCCATGACGACGCCGAAGAGCTGCGGGTTCATGTCGTCGATCTCGCACTCGATCACGGTGACGCGATCGCCCGCGGCGTGAGGCGCGTCGGCGGCGCGGCCGATGAGGACGCGCAGCACGTTCGGCGTCTCGGGATCGTCGCGATCGCCGGCGCCGTACCCGACGCGCTCGATCGTCATCGCGGGAATCGGGCCGAACTCGGACGCGAAGGTCGTCGCGATCAGCGCGCCGGTCGGCGTCACGAGCTCGGTCTGCACGCGCCCGCTGTAGACGGGCGCGCCGCCGAGCAGCCGCAGCGTGGCCGGCGCCGGCACGGGAAAGACGCCGTGCGCGGACCGCACCATACCGCCGCCGACGTTGAGCGGCGAGCAGACGACGCGATCGGCCCCGGCCCATTCCATGGCGAACGCGATGCCGGCGATGTCGATGATCGAGTCGAGGGCCCCCACCTCGTGCAGGTGGACGCGCTCGATCGGCATCGCGTGGATCGCCGCCTCCGCCTCGCCGAGCCGCTGGAACATCGCCTTCGCGCGCGCGCGGGCCGCGGCCGACAAGCTCGATCGATCGATCAGCGCGTTGATCTCGTCGAGCGTTCGGTGCGGATGCGCATGCGGCTGCTCGCCCCTGCCCGCATGGCCGTGGTCGTCGTGAGGAAGATCGTGATGATGATCGTGACGATGATTGTGCTGATGGTCGCCGGCGTGATCGTGCGCGTGCTCGTGGACGGAGAACTTCGTCGCCGACACCCCGGCGCGCACGACGCGTGTCGCGTGGACGTGCGCGTCGCCGAGCGCGAGCGTCCCGAGCGCGCGCGTCAGCGCGTCGAGCGGCATCCCCGCGTCGAGGAGCGCGCCGAGTGCCATGTCCCCCGAGAGGCCCGAGAAGCAGTCGAAGTACAGAATCCTCGCCACTAGCGTGCGCCGCCCTCCTTGAAGCTCCAGTACCGCCGATCGCCCAGAATCAGGTGATCCACCAGATCGACGCCGATGAGCACCCCGGCCGCCGCGAGCCGCCGCGTCAGATCCACGTCCTCTGGGCTGGGAGTGGGATCGCCGGACGGGTGGTTGTGAAACGCGACGATCGCCGCGGCGCCGGCGGCCACGGCCGGCCGGTAGACGTCGCGCGGCTCGACGACGGTGCTGTTCAGCGTTCCGGTCGCGAGCATCGCCGTGCGAATCACCGCCCGGCGCGTGGCCGAGCGCACGCCGTCCGATCTCCACCGCCGCGGCGATCTGCGCGGCCTTCGCCCGTCCGATCCCCGCGACCCGCGCCAGGTCGCCACACGTCGATCGCGCGAGACCATGCAGGCCGCCGCGCGCGCGCAGCACCTCGTTGGCAACGTCGAGCGCGTCGGCGCCCCGGCAGCCGCTGCCGACCACGAGCGCGATCAGCTCGTTGTCGCCGAGCGATGTGGCGCCCAGCCGCAACAGCTTCTCGCGCGGCCGATCGTCGGGCGACAGGTTCTTCATCTTACACTTTCCGGCCCTGTATACTGGGCCGATGCTGGGCGCGCGTCGCTGGTTGCTGTCCGTCGCGGTCGCGGCGGCGATCGGGAACGCGGCGTGCGGCGACCCGCCCGACAAGGAAATGCAGCAGGCGCAGGGCGCGATCGACGTCGCGCGCGCCGCCGGCGCCGACCAGTACGCGCGCGAGGAGTTCGCCGCGGCGGAAGACGCGCTCAAGCGCGCGCACGACGCCGTCGATCAACGCGACTACCGCCAGGCGCTCAACAACGCGCTCGACGCGCGCGAGCGCGCGCAGAACGCCGCCAAGGAGACCGTCAACAAGAAGGCCACCGCGCGCGCCGATGCCGACAAGGCGATTGCCGAGGCCGCCGCGGCGCTTGCCGATGCACATGGGAAGATCAAGTCGGCCGAAGCGGGCCGCGCGGCGCCGAAGACCACGGCGGCCGCGTCCCGCGCCGTAGGCCAGGACGAGACGCGCCTGCAGGACGCGCGCACCGCCTTCGATCGCGGCGACTATCTCGCAGCCATCGACAAAGCGCACGCCGCCGCCGCCGATTTGCGTGCAGCCGTGCACGATCTCGAAGCGGCCCCCGTCCCCGCCGGCCGCCGTCGTCGCTGATCCAGGATCGGATCCAGGATCGGATCCAGGATCAGATCCAGGATCTGATCCAGGATCTGATCCAGGATCAGATCCTGGATTGCTAGCGCGGTTCGCGGCGCCAGACGCCGTCGAAGACGACCTCCGCCCAGCCGGTGAGGTAGACGCTGTCCTCCCGCCACTCGACCCGCTGCCGGCCGCCGGGAGCGACGACGTCCGCGTCGCGCGAGGCGCCGGCGAAGGCCGCCGCGGCGATGAGCGCCGCGCACGATCCCGTCCCCGACGACAGGGTCGGCCCCACGCCGCGCTCCCAGATCAGGATGCGAACTTCGGCCGGCGATTCGACGTGGGCGAACTCGACGTTGGTCCGCTCCGGGAAGAGCTCGTGGCGCTCGAGCGCCGGGCCGATCCGCTGGAAGCGCGCCTCGTCCGGCAGCGGGCCGAGCGCGACGCACTGCGGGTTGCCGAACGCCATGACGACCAGGTCGAGCGGCTCGCCGGCGGCGGTGACGGCCGCCCGCCGCAGGCCCGCCGGCAGGCCCATCGCCGCGCGGAACGTCTGGCGCGCGCCGTCGCGGCCGACGCGATCGAGCCGCTTGACGCCCGCTTCGGTGTGAATCGCGATCGACGCGCGGTCCTGCGGGTCGTCGCGGAGCAGCAGCGCCGCAAGGCCGCGGACGCCGTTGCCCGACACCTCCGATCGGCTGCCGTCCGCGTTGAGCAGCCGCATCGAGCCGCCCTCGCGCGACCCCGAGTACACAATCAGCCCGTCGGCCCCGACGCCGGCGTGGCGATCGCACAGCTCACGCGCCAGCGCATCGAGCGGACGGGCGCCCACCTCGTCTTCGTGGACGTAGAGGAAGTCGTTCCCGTAGGCGTGGGCTTTGTAAACGTGCATCCAGAAATCAGTCCCGAGTCAGTCGGCAGTCGGCAGGCCGTCTTCTTTGCCCGCTTTTCGGCAGAACGCCAGCAGATGCCAGCCGAAGCGGCGGACGAGGGCGCGCGGGAGGGCGTTGAACACGCGTACGAACACGCCGTTGTAGACAGCCCCCTTCCAGCCGCCGTGCAGCCGGGATTTCACCGGAAAACGCTCGGGGACGATCCGCACCTCGGAAAAGCCGCGAACGAGCCGCCGGAACTCCCCGCTGCTGAACTTCCTCAACACCGGCGCATCGTCGTGCTCGAGGCCCACCTTCATCAGCTTGGACAGGCCGTTCAGCCACGACACGCGGTTGTAGACCTGGAACACCGCCTCGCCGCCTGGCTTGAGGACGCGGCGGCATTCGTCGACGAGCCGCTGGGGATTTGCGGTGTACTGGACAACCCCATGGGCGTATACGAGGTCAAAGCAGTTGTCGGGAAACGGGAGCCGCTCGCCGTCGGCGACCTCGAAGGCGCCCTGGAGGCCCTGCTGCGCGAAGTTGGCGCGCGCCAGCTCGATGGCGGACTGCGCGAGGTCGACGCCGGTCACGGCCGCGCCGCCGCGCGCGAAGCGAGCGAGATCGACGCCGGCGCCGCAGCCGACTTCGAGAACCGATCGCCCCCGATAGCCGTCAAAAGCGACGAGCCGCAGCAGGTGATGGAGCTTCTCGAAATGATACTGGTCGAGGTCGTCGAAGAAACCGCGGGACCCGACCGGGTGCGTCGTGATCTCGAGATCGTGAACGTGCCGGTTCCAGTAGTCGCGGACGGCCTCGGTCGTCGCCACGATTCAGACTATAACAGCCACGCCATGGCGGTACGATGCCGAGGATGACGCGCGATCTCGAGGCGCTGACCGACCGGACGTTCGACGTGCTCGTGGTCGGCGGCGGCATCTACGGCCTGGCGATCGCCTACGACGCGGCGCAGCGCGGCCTTGCCGTGGCGCTCGTCGAGCGGCAGGACTTCGGCAGCGGCACATCCTTCAATCACCTGCGCACGATTCACGGCGGCCTTCGCTATCTGCAGTCGCTCGACGTCGCGCGCGCGCGCGAGTCGGTGCGCGAGCGGC
>QHWK01000478.1:0-1206 GCA_003223775.1 Acidobacteriota bacterium | reverse complement strand
CGGCGGCCGCGTCGTCGGACGCGGCAGCGCGATTCAACAGTTCCCGGGGCTGCGGCGCCAGCGGCTCACCGGCGCCGCCGTCTACAACGACTACGTCACCACGGAGCCCGATCGTCTGACGTTCTCGTTTGCGATCGCAGCGGCCGAGCACGGCGCCGTCCTCGCGAACTACGTCGAGGCGGTGGCGCCGCTCGTGGACACCGCCGGCGGCAAAACACAGGTCGTCGGCGTCAAGGCGCGCGACCTGCTCGGATCGGGAACGATGGACATCTCGGCGCGTGTCACGGTCAACGCGACCGGCGCGCGCGTCGATCGGCTGCTCGCGCCGCTCGGCATCGCCACCGGTGTGCCGATGCTGAAAGCGATGAACCTCGTGACGCGGCGCGACGCCGGCGAGGAAGCGCTCGGCGGCCGATCGATCGCCGGGCGGTATCTGTTCCTCGTGCCGTGGCGCGAGCGCGCGCTGTTCGGCACGTGGGAGTCGAGCACGACGTGCGATCCGGACGACACGAGCGTCTCCGAGCGCGACGTCGCCGCGTTCATCGCGGAGCTGAACCAGGCGTTTCCGGCGCTCGATCTCACGCTTGCGGACGTCACGCTCGTGCACCGCGGCGTCGTGCCGGCGAAAGTGAGCGGCGCGCGCGTCTCGCTCGAAGGACACGAGCAGGTGCGCGATCACGCGTCGCAGGGCGTCGCGGGAGTCGTGAGCGTGGCCGGCGCGAAATACACGACGGCGCGCGGCACCGCCGAGCGGATCACGGACATGCTGCTGAAGAAGCTCCAGCGTCCCGCTGTGCCGTGTCGAACGGCGTCCACGCCGCTGCCGGGCGGCAGCATTCGCGACGTCGGGCTCGCGATCGCCGACGCGCGGCGCGAGCACGACCAAGGACTGCCGTCGGACACGATCCCGCACCTCATCGCGGCCTACGGATCGCGGTATCGCGACGTGATCGAGCTCGCTGCGGATCGGCCCGATTGGCGGACGCGCGTCGCGCACGACTCGCCGGTGATCGGCGCCGAGCTCGTGCTCGCGGCGCGGAAAGAAATGGCACCGACCCTCGCCGACATCGTCGTCCGGCGGACGCCGCTCGGCGCGCTCGGCTACCCGGGCGACGACGCCCTCGCGCGCGCGGCGGCGATCGTCGGGACGGAGCTGGGCTGGTCCGACGCGCGGCGGCGGAAGGAGATCGCGTCGGTCCGCAGCTT
>QHWK01000477.1:5448-8554 GCA_003223775.1 Acidobacteriota bacterium | reverse complement strand
TCACGCTGACGCTCGGCCTGGCGCTCGGTGCGATCGTCGGCTGGCTGGCCACGCGCCCCGCGCAGGCGCGGCTCCAGAGCGAGCTCGAGAAAGATCGCGCCGTCTGCGCCGAACGCCTCAAGGCGTATCAGGAGGCGGAAGTCCGGCTGCGCGACACGTTTCAGGCGCTCAGCGCCGACGCGTTGAAGACCAACAACCAGGCTTTTCTCGACCTTGCCGAAACCCGGCTCCGCGAAGCGCGCACCGAAGCGGCCTCCGACATCGACTCGCGCAAGAAGGCGATCGAGGATCTGCTCGCGCCGATGGCCAAGAGCCTCGAGCAGGTGGACCGCGACATCAAGGACGCGGAGCGCCGCCGCGTGGAGTCCGGCGCGCAGTTGATGCAGCGCATCGCGTCGCTCGACTCGGCGGGCCAGACGCTGCGCGACGAGACGCGCCGCCTCACCGACGCGCTCAAGCGCCCCGGCGTCCGCGGCCGCTGGGGCGAGCTCCAGCTGAAGCGCGTCGTCGAGCTCGCCGGCATGGTGGAGCATTGCCATTTTACAGAGCAGGAAACGATCGTCGGCGAGCAGGGACGCGTGCGGCCGGACGTCATTGTCAACCTGCCAGGCGGAAAGCACGTCGTCGTCGACGCAAAAGTGCCGCTCGATGCCTATCTGCGCGCGCTCGAAGCGCCCGACGAGGATTCACGGCAGAAGCTGCTCGGCGATCACGCGCGGCAGGTGCGCGCGCACATCGCGCAGCTCTCGGCGAAGAGCTACTTCGAGAAGGTCCAGTCGACGCCCGAGTTCGTCGTCATGTTCCTGCCCGGCGAGATGTTCTTCAGCGCGGCGCTCGAACAGGATCCGTCGCTCATCGAGTACGGCGTCGAGCGGAAGGTGATCCCCGCGAGTCCAACGACCTTGATTGCGCTGCTGCGCGCCGTGGCGTACGGCTGGCAGCAGGAGGCGATGGAGGAGAACGCGCGGAAGATCAGCGAGCTCGGGAAGAACCTGTACGAGTCGGTGCGGACGCTCGGATCGCGCTTCGATACGCTCGGCGTCCGCCTGAAATCGAGCCTCGAGGCGTACAACGACGCCGTCGGATCGCTCGAGGGCAACGTGCTCGTGAAGGCGCGCAAGTTCAAGGAGCTCCAGGCCGCGAACGGCGGCGAGGAGATCAAGGCGCTCGAGCCGATCGATCGCGTCCCGCGGATGCTGCAGGCGCCGGAGCTGACCGACGGCCTGCCGTTCAACGCCGAAGAGGAGGAGATCGAGCCGGCCTGAGTGGATGCCCTGAGCGAGCGGCGCGCGTCGAAGGGATGCCCTGAGCGAACGACGCGCGTCGAAGGCATGGTACTATCGGCGCGGTGGCGCGACTGCGAAGGGCGTCGGACCATCACAACGTGTACGTCGTCTACCTGCGCAATCCGAGAGGAGACGGCAAGGCCGGGTATTTACAAGGCCGCCCGCATCGTGAGGCGGTGCGGTGAGCGTCTCGTGCCGCGGCTCTACGCCCACCTGAACCCGATGCCTTACGCGAAGGCGAAGGACATGGAAGCCATGCTCGCCGACAGCCTCCGCAAGCGCGGCTTCGTCGTCTACGGCGGGCACTGATGCAGCTGCCGCTGGTCTTCGACGAGAACCCGAACCAGAACCCGAACGAAAACCCCTGCTCGAACGAGAACCAGCACGCTGAGCGCAGAACGCTGAACGCCGAACCCACGCACGTGTTGTTCGTCCGGCATCCGCGCGCCCGCCGCTACATCCTGCGCGTCGGCGACGACGGGACCGTGCGAGTGACGGTGCCGCGCTGGGGATCGAAGCGCGAGGCGCGGGATTTCGCGAACGGCCAGCGCGCGTGGATCGAGCGGCACCTCGCGAGGCTCGTGGTCGACCGCGCGCGCCGGCCGCCGCAGCTCTCGCGCGACGACATCGCGGCCGGCATGGCGCGCGCGAAGCGCGAGCTGCCGCCCCGGCTGCGCGAGCTCGCGGCGCTCAATGGCCTCGCGGTCGCCCGCGTCAGCATCCGCAATCAGCGCTGGCGCTGGGGATCGTGCAATCGCGGCGGCCACATCTGTCTGAACTGGCAGCTCGTGGCGATGCCGGAGTGGGTGAGGGATTACGTGTTGATCCACGAGCTGATGCATCTCAAGCGCATGGATCACTCGCCGAGATTCTGGAAGCTGGTCGCCGCGGCCTGTCCCGCATACCGCGAAGCCCGCGCCTGGCTGCGCGCGGCGCGATCGTCCTGACACAAAAAAGCACGGAAGAGACGTTCTCTTCCGTGCCTTTTCTTCGTGCCGTCGTGCTTAGAAGCCGACAACCAGACCCGCCCGGAAGATCCGCGGGCTCAGGTTCTGCGCGATCGTGTTGAACGCCGTCGACCCGAGGTTGTTGTTGCGGATCAGCACCGTGTTGGCGTTCGCCAGGTTGAAGATGTCGCCGATCACGCGCAGGCTCACCGTCTGGACCCTGAAGGTCCGGGCCACGCGGAGGTCCGTGTCCCAGACATCCGGGTATCTGAACGTGTCGACCTGCGGCGTCACGAGCACCGAGAGGCCCGTGTCCGCTCCGAGCGTCTGCGAACGGAACAGCGGGAACGGATAGCCCTGCCGCCCGAACAGGTTGCCCGCGACCTCGATGCCGTACGGCGCCTGATACATGCCGTTGGCGTTCACCTGCCACCGCGCGTTGATGTAGACGTTGCCGACGCCGTTGCCCGTGCTCTGCGGCGCGAACTGCCCGCCGTCGACGAGCGGCTCGGTGATCGTCCGCGTCGGGTTGCCGTTGGTGTCGTACATCGCCTGCGGGTCGTAGTGCTCGCGCGCGTTGTTGAACGCGACGTTCACGCGCGCCATCCACCGGTTCGCCAGCCGCTTCACCGCGCCGAATTCGACGCCGTGATAGTCGGTCGAGTAGCCGTTCCAGTTCGTGACGAGGAAGCCGCTGCCGCCCGCTGACACCGCCGCCGGCGACGGAATGTAGGTCGGCACGCTGTACGCCGTCCCGTCGGGCAGCGTGCCCGTGAGCGTCGGGCCGGCCGTGTAATCCGCCAGCGTCACGCCGATGTGCGGCGTCACCGTCCACGACGCGTTGCCAATCAGATTCGACGTGCGCGTGTAGGT
>QHWK01000477.1:0-5442 GCA_003223775.1 Acidobacteriota bacterium | reverse complement strand
GATCGATCCGGTTCGCCGAGGTGACGGCCGTCGGGTTCGCCGGGTTGAACCCGTTCGCCGCCGCGACGAATTGATTCGTGAGCACCTCGTCCGCCGAGGCGAGATGGTCGCCGTTCAGGTCGTTCCAGCGATACACGGCCACGCCGGCCGACGAGCTCGGGTTCATGAAGCCGACCGTGCCGGACTCGAGCTGGCCCGCGAAGCGCGCATAGCTCGCGCGCGCGACGGTCTTGCGCGACTCGTCGAGCGCGTAGGTGAGGCCGGCGCGCGGCGACACGTTGTTCCATGAGAACGGCGCGTCGTAGCCGGCGAAGACGAGGCCGGGCACGAGCGTCGGGAACGCCGGGTTCGCTGCCGTGGTGCTCGGCAGCGCGCGGCCGCCCTGGTGATCGAAGCGGATGCCGAGGTCGATCGTCGCGCGGCCCTTCGAGATCGTGTCGCCCGCGTACACGTCGACGTAGCGGGTCTGGTTCGTGCCGCCGCCCTCGCGGAACAGCTGCGCGAAGGCGACGGTCGGCGTCTGCTGCAGCGAGAGGATGCCGTTGCCGGGCCACACCGTCGTGGTCGTCGCGTTGATGCGGCGGATTCCGAAGCCGTACTTGATGTCGTGCGCGGCGCCGAACGCCGTGGCGAACGAGTTCGCGTCGACGTTCGCCGTCGTCTGCGGGCGGATGTTCGCGCTCTGCACCGTCGATCCGTACGACCGCGCGGCCACGAGATCGCGGCCCGACGACAGATCCATGCCGCCTTCCGGCGTGAGCAGGAAGCCGGTGTTGTAGTAGGCGTACTTCGCCGAAACGAACATGTTCGACGTGACGACGCGATCGTCGGCGAGCTTCCAGAGGCCGTGCAGCGGCGTGCCGGTGTAGGCGTTGTCCTGATGGAATGTCGCCGTCGGCGCGTCGAACGTGATCCCTGAAGTGCCGGGGCTGCGGTTGTCCTTGATCTTGAAGCCGTCGAAGTAGAGGAAGCTGACGAGATCCTTCGGCGTCGCCTGCCAGTTCACCTTGACGTTCGGGTTCTTCACCTTCGTACGATCGACGAGGCTGCCCGAGCGCCGAACGAGCTGGACGTCCTGCATCGAGTACGAGCCGTAGAACCACGCCTTGTCGCGCGCGATCGGGCCGCCGAGATCGAAGCCGTAGTCGGAGATCTGCTTGTTGTGATCGGCGGCGGCATCGGTGACGCCGGCGGCGCGCAGCTCGGCGGGAACGTTCGCCGCTTCCATCGACTCGCCGTCGAAGTAGCCGCGCGCGCCGCCGTGGAACAGGTTCGTGCCGCGCTTGACCACGAAGTTGAGGCCGACGCCCCCGGTCGGCTGCGTGATCGGCTGGCCGGCGGTCGTCACGTGGATCGCGTCGAAGTTGTCGTAGTTGAAATAGGTCGGCGACGATCCGGTCAGCGTCATGTCGGTGATCGCGACGCCGTCCATCGTCCACACCGTGTCCTGCGGGCGCGTGCCCTTCGACGCGACGTTGGACTGCTGGCCGGTCTCGTTGCCGCCGACGTTGACGCGATCGACGAGGACGCCGGGAACCGAGCGCATCAGCGAGAACGGATCGCGCGACGTCGGAATCTTCGCGAGCTCGTCGGCCGTCACGTTGGTCGCCGTGCCGGTCTGCTTCGCGTCGACGATCGGGGACGGCGCGGTGACGTTCACCGTCGCCGTGATCGGGCCGATTTGCAGCGTCGTGCGGAGGTCGACGGTCTGCCCCGGGTTGAGCGCGATGGTGTCCCGCACCGCCGTCGCGAAGCCCTCGAGCGCGATCGTCACCTTGTACGAGCCGGGCGCCAGATCGAGGAAGCGGTAGCGCCCCTCTTCGGTCGTCGTGAAGGTCTGGGTGACGTCAGCGCCCTGGAGCGTGACGGTGCTGCCCGGCAGGGCAAGCCCCGATGCGTCGACCACTCGGCCGGCGATCGTTCCACCGGCGGTCTGCGCCGCGGCGCCCGCGGCAACCAATGAGGAAAGCACAACGGCAACAGCCGCATTCTTGAAAGACATAAGAGAATCCTTTAGGACAGAGGACGACACTAGTGTCTAGGACTCTATCGGCTCAACCGTTGGGAATCAATAGATGGAGGCAGGAATGCGCACCCGCGCGCAGCCGCAGGAACCTCGATCCTGGATGTGATCCAGGATCAGATCCAGGATCTGATCCTGGATCTGATCCTGGATCGAGGGGATCAGCCGCGGCGCTTCAGGACGGAACGGACGTCGAGGCCGAACTTCGGTTCGCTGCGGGTGCCCTGGACCTTTATCGGGATGATGCTGCCTTTTCCGTCTTTCTTCGGCTTCGCGAAGATCGAGTCCGCCGGCTTCAGCAGCCATTTCTTCCAGCCAGTGACCATGTCGGACACCGGGCTGTCGAGGACGACCTGTCCCTTGAAGTCGAGCGTCTCGGGCTTGAGCGCGTAGCCCCCGGCGAGCTCAACCTTCGCGCCGGGGACGAAGAAGGTGAGATCGGGCAGCGCCAGTCGGCCGTCGGCGAGCGTGAACCGCCCCTGAAAGTTGGAGACCACGTTGGGCCGGCCGGGCTGATCGGCGTCGCCGCGGCTGCGTTTGCTCAACTCGTCGATCCGCCCCTGGACGTCGTAGTTCGTGAACTTCGTGCTCGCGATCACGAAGCGGCCGTCGAGGCGCAGCCGCTGCGAGACGTCGCGCTCGCCCGGCGGAAGCAGGAACTTCGTCGTCAATCGCAGGCCGCCGGTCATCGGCGGCTTCGGCGTCCGCACCGCCATCACCATCACGTCCTCGACGCGCGCCTGATCCATCGTGACCTCGAGCGCCACGGTCCGGCCGTGCTGTCCCTTCGGCGCGTCGAGCACCGCGCCCTTCGCGAGCAGATGCGAGTTCAGAAAGGCCGCGTCGATCTGTTCGAGGCGCGTATCGCCGTTGGTGCCGTCGATCGTCGCGCGATATTTCGTGTGCAGCGCGAACCGATGTCCGCCGACGGCGACCGTGAAATCAGGCGTGTCGGTTTCGCCGTTCGCGTGAATCTCGTCGAGCGTGCCCTGGAACGAGCCGCGCGACGACAGGATGCCCGAGATCCCCTTGAACACGCCGAGATCCGCTTTTGCGAAGTCGAAGTTCCCCTTGACCGGCGTGTCGCCAGGCTCGTCGCGGCTCCACGGCCCGAAGTCGCCGTGCGTGACGATCTCGCCGGGCGGCACTCCGTTGGTGAGCGTCGCGTCGAACGGCCACGGCTTGGTCGCGCCCAGGCGGTGCATCGTGACGACGCCGCCGTCGTTCAACGGATCGCGCTTGCGTTCGTTCGGCGTGTCGGGCCGGTCGGTCGCCCGCGGCGGCGCGTCCGCCGGGCCCGCGGTGGCCTGCGGCTGCGGCTCCTCGTGGCGAATCTTCCGCTGCTGCACGCGCTCGGACTTCGGCGGCACGTTGATATCGAGGCCGTCGAGCTTGACGTGTTCCACGTGCTTGCGCGAGAGCGCGAGCAGGCTGCCATCGACATGGAACGACTTGACGGTGATGAGCGGCGGCAGACCGGACGCCGCGCCGCGGCGACGGATGCGCAGGTTTGTCCCTTCGATGCGCAGCGTCGGATAGACGCGCAGCGCGAGCTCGCCGATCTCCACGTCGCTGTCGAGCTTGTCGGACAACGCAGCGACCATCCGTGTGCGCAGGATGTCCGGCGAAAGCGGAACGTTCGCGATGATGACGCTCAGCACTGCCGCAACGAAACCGATGAAGCTCAGCGCGAGCAGCACCAGAATTGTGCGTTTCCGCATGCGGCGAGGCGCCGCGGTCGTCGTCGGCACCGGCTGCAGGGAATCCAGCTTCACAATCTCCTAAGCTGAGCATGACGCGTGCCATTCCATGCCTGGTAGGCGGCCGCCGCCGGGCATGCGATTGCGATCCAGCCAAACGGCGACGCCGCCGCAAACAGCGCGTGCGCGCCCCACGTGACGAGCTCGAACACGTCGTGCGCGTGCGGCACGTAGCGCCACACGCCGGACGTGCACGCACCTTCGTTGTTCGCGCGGCGCCACCGCACGAGCTGACGATCCGCAGTCGTCTCTCCTGCGAAGCCGACGAGCCACAGCGCGCTCGCAGCGAGCTCACGCATGCCGAGTGTTGTCTCGGGATCGATGGCGGCAAAGATTGCGGGAAGAGAAAAGAACAGCGCAACGAGGGCCTTCCGCTCGAACGCGAGCAGTGGTTCGCGGCGATGCGGCTCGCGCGGCCGGCTGAGCACGCGATCCCACACCCAGTAGACGCCCAGCCGCGCGCCCCACGATCCGATCATCCAGGCGATCGCCGAACGCCGCGCCGCCGCGCCCCCGCCGACGTTGGCGTAGAAGACGGCGAGCGCGCCGGCGACGAGCGGCCAGGCTGCGTCGGCGAGGCCGGCGCGCTGCAGGCGGAGATGGCCTACCCACAACGCGGCCATAACGATCGCGGCGAGAGCCCAGCCAGCGGCCGCAAGCGCAAGGATCGCTGCAACGGTCGGCGACACGCGCCGGTATCGTAATCGTTTCGCGGTGATTCGCGGTGCTGGCGCAGATTCTGCACTTCATGACCGAACTGGAGGCACTAGAACAGATGAGGAACGTAATCATCGCTCTCTCGATCGCATCGGCGGCGACGATTGGCGCTGCGGCGCAAACCGCGCAGCAGCCGACCGGCCGCGCGACGCCGTCAACGGCGCCGAACGCGAACGCGACCATTACCGCCACAGGGTGCGTCGCGGCCGGCCCGAACAATACGTTCACGCTCACCGCGCCCGCCGACGCGGCGGCGAAGGAAACGCCGACCGGAACGACGGCGACGACGCCCGCGGGCACAAAGGTGGCGAAGACGATCACCTACACGCTGAACGCGTCGAAGCCCGACGATCTGAAGGCGCACGTCGGCCACACGGTGGAGGTGACCGGCGTCGAAGCGGCGCCGCAGGTGACGGCGGGAACGACCGACAAGAGCGCCGGCGCGGCGAACACACAGGGCACGACCGGGTCGGCCGGCGGCGCGAAGCCGAAGGTCGAGACGACCGCGCAGACGCAGATCGTCGTGCGCCAGCTCACCGTGAATTCGGTGAAGATGATCGCCGCGAATTGCTCGTTGGTGAAGTAAGAACGCGTTCTCTACAGACGCGGCCGGCGCGACGTGCGATCGTGATTCACGATCTGGATCGCGAGCATCGCGCCGGCGGATCCCGCAGCCACGAACAGAATCATCGCGAGGCCCGGGTAGCCGAGCAGCCGGAACGTCGTCGGCACCTGCATGATGAGCGCGGCGGCGACGATGAGCGCCGCCATCACCAGGCCGAGCGCGACGCGGTTCGCCTCGGCGAACTGCTCCGCCTCCAGCATCGTCGAGAGCACGCGCGTCGGCGAGACCGACCGGAGCATCCGCTGCCGCATCAACGAGATCGACTCCTCGCGGATCGCCGCGTTGACGTCGAGGCGCGGCGCGAGCACATGCGCGAC
>QHWK01000476.1 GCA_003223775.1 Acidobacteriota bacterium | reverse complement strand
TTCAGAGTGATCACGACATCCGCGTCCTCGGGCTCTCGGACGACCGCGACCGGGAGGTTCAGGCCGCGGGCAGCCTCTTCGAGACGGGACCACGAGATACCGAAGGGATAGACCTTCACCGTTTCGCGGATGTCGTGGGCCGGCATTCGCGGCGTGCTGCGCCGCTCGACCGCCTCGGCGGCCTCGCGGCTCGCCCTGCCGCTCGAGACACTGACCTGCCCCGCGCCGTCACGCTCGCGCTGCTGCGGGGAGACCGGCATGCCGAGCAGGACCGAATCGACGGTCTGGGCGACGTCTTGGTAGATCGACACCTTCTGGTAGGCCTGGATCTCAACGAGCACGTGGAACGTCGGCGGCGCCTTGCGCTCCAAGACCGATTTCTGGGTACCGCGGCGGCGAGCCTCCTCGTCGGACAGCGTGACGGTCTGGATCCCGCCGATCAGGTCCGACAGCGTCGGATTGAGCATGAGGTTCTCGAGGGTGTTCCCGTGCGCCGTCGCGACGAGCTGGACCCCGCGCTCGGCGATCGTCCGTGCGGCCGCGGCTTCCTGCTCCGTCCCGATCTCGTCGATCACGATGACCTCGGGCATGTGATTCTCGACCGCCTCGATCATCACGGCGTGCTGCATGCTCGGCGTCGCGACCTGCATCCGTCGCGCGCGACCGATGCCGGGATGCGGGATGTCGCCGTCACCCGCGATCTCGTTGGACGTATCGACGACGACGACACGTTTGCCCAGATCGTCCGCCAGGACCCGCGCGACCTCGCGAAGGAGCGTGGTCTTGCCGACGCCCGGCCGGCCGAGCAGCAGGATGCTCTTCCCCGATTCCACGACGTCCCGGATGATCTCCATCGTCCCGTAGACCGCGCGTCCCACCCGGAGCGTGAGGCCCACGACCTTGCCGGCGCGGTTCCGGAGGGCGCTGATCCGATGGAGCGTCCGTTCGATGCCCGCGCGATTGTCACCGCCGAACTGGCCGATGCGCGAGATGACGTAGGCGAGATCTTCGGCGGTCACTTCGCGATGTGACAGCTGCTCCTCACGACCGCTGAAGCGCGCCTCGGGGATCCGTCCGAGGTCCATGACGATCTCGAGCAGACCGACGAGATCGCTGAGCGCACGGACCCGCTGGCAGAGATCGGGAGGGAGAGCATCGAGGATCGCGTCAAGGTCGTCGCGCTCGGTCGTCATCTCACCACCGCCGGAGCGAACGCCGGCTCTTCGATGCGAACGGCCAGCTCTTTGACGAAGAGCATAGCCGTCGCGATCTCGCGAAAACCCTCCGACAGGAGGGCGCGGGCCACGTGCTCCTCGTAGGAGCGGACCGGTGAGGTGATCGGCTTGCCGCTCGGCAGCTCGAGGGTCGTGGCCCGCACGACGTCGCGCGCGAGGTCGGCGTCGCCGTCCACCGATCGCGCCTTCACGACGTGCGGGTGGTTGTCGAGGCCGCGGAAGCTCACGCCGAACGCGCCGAGGCGCGGCTCGCCGCCCACGACCATCGCGCTCTCCCGGCGCATCGCGAGCGGGTTCCCGCTCACGAGGAACGGCGGATCGAACGCCCCGGCGCGTCGGCCGATGTCGAAATCCTCGACAGCGAGCTGTTCGGCGCGCTGCACGGCGTGCGGCGTCGTCGCCGCATAAAAGCGGAACAGGTCGTGCGCGTCACGCCGGCGTGCGTAGTGGCCGTCGAGCTTCTGCGCCGGCGCGCGGAGTGGCGCGCGCGGCGCGGCGTACCACGTCTCGCGCGTGTAGGAGTAGAAGCCTGCCTGGAAGAAGGTCTCCCGGGCACGCGCCGCTCCGGCGGCCGGCACGCTCGGTGCGGCGTCAGCAACGGCGCCGTAGAGGCGGAGCTGGCCGCGCTGCGCGGCCGCCGCCGAGATGTACGACAGCAGCTTGAACGAGCCCTCGGCCCCTCCCGGATCCGGGACCGCGGCGAGCGCGAGGATCACCCATTCGGGACGCCGGCCGCTGAAGACGAGGGCGACCGCGCAGAGCCGGCCGCGGTATTCCTCGAGATAGAGCCGCAGGCGACCGCGCATCCCGATCGTGCCGGGCAGCAGCTTTCGCCAGTCGGCGAGCGCGCTCGACACGAGGGGCTGCGGCAGTACGGACCCGAGGATGGCGTCGGGATCTTGGCTCGCGATGGTCAGGAAGCGAATGGCCCGGGGCAGGTCCGTCGGCATCGCGGGACGGACCGGCACCGCCTATCCCCGCCCGAGCTTCAAGAAGTAATCGTGGAACCGGCCGTCGTGCGTGAGCTCTGGATGGAAGGACGTCGCCAAGAGATTGCCCTGGCGCGCCGCGACGATCGAGCCTGCATCGCCGGGTCGCGCCCCCTCCAGCACGGCGAGCACCTCGACGTCAGGACCGGCTGACTCGATGAGCGGAGCGCGGATGAACACCGCATGGAACGGCGCCCCGCCGAATGCCGGCACGTCGAGATCGGCTTCGAACGAATCGATCTGCCGGCCGAACGCGTTGCGCCGAACGCGGATGTCCATCAGCTCGGCGAGGGGGTGCAGATGGCCGGGCACGTCGCGAGCGATGAAGATCGCTCCGGCGCACGTCCCCCAGATGGCCATGCCCTCCGCGACGCGCTCCTTCAGCTTGGGGATGAAGCCATAGTGCGCGGCGAGCTTTCCGATCGTGGTGCTCTCTCCGCCCGGAATGACGAGCGCGTCGAC
>QHWK01000140.1 GCA_003223775.1 Acidobacteriota bacterium | reverse complement strand
CGCAGCCGCGGAACGAAGCGCTCGACGCGTTGACCATATATTTGTCACCGCACCTGCAGACGCCGCAAATGATACGACATCCTTACACGCCGCGGCGCTGATATTTCAGAGCTTCACGCAGTTGCGTGAAGCTGGATGTCTCCGGCCGCGGCGAAGCAGGATGAGCTACAAGGTGACCTGGAGAGCGTCGAGATGCGAGGCCAGCGACGCCGCGTTCTGCCGTTCGTCGACGAACGCGAGATACCCGTCCGGCCGAACCAGATACAGCGCGTCCTGCCGGAATCCCGCCCGTCGCACGGGCGGCGCCCACGCAAATTCGTGAAGGCGCAAGCCGCGCGCGGCGCACAGACTCCTGATTTCGGGCGCCGCGCGTCCGTACACGTGAAGCTGCCAATCGAGCGATGTCAACGCCTCGAAGTTGTCCTGATCGTCGTCTCGCTCTGGTGCAACCCATGGAAGGCGATCGCCGCCGTGCACCGCGCCGACGCGGCCTCTGCTCAGCCCGCTGTGTCGATAGTCGATTGCGGTCTGCGAGACCGTTCGAAACGCGAGCCGGCGGCCGGCTTTCGACGCGAAGAGCAGCGGAAGCAGCCGCGGGACGATGCGGAGCCGCAACAGGCGCGCGATGGCGCCGGAGCTCGTGACGGCGGTGAACGCCTGATCGGTCGTTGCGACGAGGCGGCGCGCGAAGGCGATGCGCTCCACTTCATAGGTATCCAGGATCGCCGGCTGCGCGGCGCCGCGAACGACGGCCGCGATCTTCCACGCCAGGTTGACGGCGTCGCCGATGCCGGTGTTCATCCCCTGGCCGCCGACGGGGCTGTGAACGTGCGCGGAGTCCCCGAGGAGGAACACGCGCCCGCGGCCGAATCGATCCGCGACCCGATGGTGCACGCGATAGGTCGAGAACCAGTTGACGCGCGACACGCTGATGTCCATCCAGCGCATCACGCGCGGGTTGACATCCTCCCACGAATATCCGTCCGGCTGCGTGCCGGCGCGCTCGCGGATCGTGCCCACGAGTCGCGCTCGCCCGTCGTCCCGCAGCGGGAACACCACCAGAAAATCGGTCGCGTCGAGCGCGACATGCAGCTCTCCGTTCATGGCCGGCCCGATGGCGTCGACGTCGGCGACGTAGAACAGGTGCTCGTAGGTGCCGCCGGCGAAACCAATTCCGAGCGCGTCGCGCACCGCCGAGTGCGCGCCGTCGCATCCCGCGAGGAAGCGCGTCCGGCACGACGACCGGGAGCGGTCCGCGCCCTCGAGATGCGCGACGATCTCCTCGCCTGGTTGTTCGAGCGCGACGAGTTCGGTCCGCCGCTCGACGCGAACGCCGTGCTCCTGCAGACAATCGATCAGCATCCGCTCGTGCTCATCCTGCGGATAGATCAAGACGTAGGGATACGGACTGACGCCGGCGCCCATGTTCCCGAAGGCGATGCTCGCCATGTGGCGGCGGGCGACCCACACGTTCCCAGCGGTGGCTTTGCGTCCGCGGTCGATCACGCGGCCGACGATCCCGAGCTGCCGATACAGCTCCAGGGTTCGCGCCTGCACGGCCAGCGCGCGCGACGCCGCGGCCGGCTCGGGCAGCTTGTCGATGAGACGCACGCGGACGTCGCGTCGCGCGAGCCACAGCGCGAGCACGAGTCCGGTCGGGCCGGCACCGACGATCAGGACATCAGTTTGATCCACGATTTACGGTAGCGCAGCCCTGACGAGCACTACTACCGTCCCGCCGATGTGTTCGTGCGCATGGCGCGCGCACAGTACGAGAAGTACGATCGCCGCGGCCCGGAAATCTTCGTCGGCGAGTGGGCCGCGTACGAAACGCCGTTCGAGCCGTGGAACGTCCGCTCGCGGGCCGAGCCGCCGACGCCCACCATGCAGGCGGCGATCGGCCACGCGGCGTTGTGATGAACCGCTACGCGCCGCTGCTCGTCAACGTCGGCCCTGGCGCGCGCCAGTGGCGTCCCAATCTGATCGGGTTGACGCTGGAGCGCCCCTGAGCGCAAGTCCGTCCAGCACGAGCCTTTATGGACGTGCTGCCCGCAGCCTGGCCGACGAAACTATCAATCAATCGAGCGGTTGTCGCGTTGCACGTTTGTCGCGGCGCTCTTTTCGTGAACGGACGGCTCAACGGTTCCGATTTGTCACCTTGAGACTGACATCGAACGCGAGTATCGTGTAGTGGGGGAGTTCCAGATGACGCTCAGAGAGCGCATGGCGAGCATCGACGCGAATCTCGACGATGTGCAGGCGGGCGCGGAAGCCTGCTCGCGGGCCGCAACCACGCTCGTCGCGGACACCGCAGCGTGCGACGGTCTGCTCAACGCGCCGCTGCTCCGTTCCGTCGTTCGACAAGCGAAGGCGCTGCGGGAGAGTGCGCGCGATCAACGAGCCGCACTGCGGGAGCTCCGCAACTCGCTCGGGCGGCTGCGAGACGAGCTGAGCGTAGCGAGGCGCGCCACGATTCGACCGCCGCCTCGCGTTCAAAACGGACAGCTAGGATGAAGCGCCGCGAGTCGGCTGTTCAGGCTGCTTCGTTCTCGGTTCCATCCGCAAGCTCCCGCAGTTCGCGTTCTGCGCGGAGCCAATCCTCGAGCTCCGCTCCGGGTTCGCTGCCGCGTGCCTCGTACAGTTCGTAGGCTCGCCGCGCCACGTCGTCGGGTGTCGGTTCAGTTTTGGCCGGCACACGCACTGCTTTTGGCTTCGCCACGACTCCTCACTGTTCTCCGATAACCTCTCGGTAACCGCACAGCGGGTTCTGGCAGATCCACGCGGATTCGTAGCGCAGGCGATTCACCCCGTCGTGCGCATCGGTTCCGGTCCGCTTCAATGCCGTCGCATCGGTCAGAACCGGATACCGCTTCGTGAACACCAGCGTGTTCCGGCGGCACTGCGGACATCGTTTCGCTGCGCCATCAACGGTCGACGTGAGCATGCGCGCCTCCCCCGAGCACCTCCCGAAGACCGGCCGCCAGTTCATCTGGCAGGCAGGGTTTCGCAAAGAATGCGGCGAAACCGTTCTGATCCGCAGACTCACGTGCTGACTGCTGAACGTAGCCGCTCAGCGCGACAACCGGAACGTCGCGCGTTCGCGGGTTCTCCTTGAGATCGTGAAGAAACCGCCAACCGTCGCAGTTCGGCATCGGCAGATCCGCCACGATGACGTCCGGGTGGATCTCCCACGCACGGCGAAACGCTTCCGTTCCGTCCTGTGCGGCGACCACGTCGAATCCCATCGCGGAGAGAGCGAGCGCGTACATCGAGCGGGTGTCCTCATGCCCTTCGACGATGAGCACGAGCGGTCGGGCAGGCGCGTTCCGGGATCGGCGGCGATCCATTGGCCTCTGAGATCCCCCGTGAAAAGCCGGAGATCGCAACCATATTGCGATCATGGCGGGACGTCTGTCGCATTTCGACAAACGGAGGGCGGAAAGTGCTAGACTCGCTAAAGAAATTAAGAGCCTACCGCCTGCCTCGCCCTGAACAGGGCAGAGCCTGGCCGCGACAGCCTCTTGAAAGTCGCCGTCGGATTCGACGGTCGAAGGAGGCTGCCATGAAGGCCGTGAAGGCCAACCGCCGTGCGGCACTACCCTCAGCGAACCGCCCGCCGCCCGCAGGCAATCCGAATCGTATCCTGGCCGCGCTTCCTGCCGCCGACTACACCCGGATTATTCCCGCGCTCATGGTCGTCCCGCTCAAGCTGAAAGACGTTCTTCACAAACCCGGCGAGCCAATCAAAGACGTGTATTTTCCTGGCGGCGGGTTTTGCTCGATGCTGACCGTGCTCGAAGACGGCGGCATGGTCGAAATCGCCACCATCGGCCGCGAAGGGATGGTCGGCGTTTCCGCCGTGTTGGATGGCACGCGTGTGACGTCAGCGGCAATGGTGCAAGGCGAAACCGAGATCTGCTATCAGATGAAGGTCGATGCCTTTCGTCGAGAGGTCGATCGGCATGGCGCATTCCACGAGTTGATTTCGCACTTCGCGCAGGCGCTCTTCGGGTTCGTTGCCCAATCGACCGCGTGCAACGCGGTCCACTCGGTTGAGCAACGGTTGGCGCGATGGCTCCTGATGGCGCGCGACCGCATGGGATCGGATGAATTTCCGCTCACCCAGGAGTTTGTCGCGATGATGCTCGGCGCGAGCCGTCCGACCGTGACCGTCGTCGCCGGCACGTTGCAGAGAGCCGGCTTGATCACGTATCACCGCGGCCTAGTGAAGATTGAAGACGGCGAAAAGCTCGAAGCCGCGTCGTGTGAGTGCTACCATACCGCGACGGATCTGCTGAAGGCGGTGACCGCCCGACCGCGTACCTCCGAGTCGTAAAGCGGAGCGCCCCCACCCGAGACAACGCGCTCCGACTGAGACGCGTCCAACTGCAGGGTCGGGGAGCCCGCGCTTGGCCCGACCGCATTCCCGCATCGCATCTCGGCGATGCCGAGTCCGCTCGCGCCCATCAGTCATCACTGGCTCGACTCGACGCACATCACCTACGGCGTGGTCACTGGCGGCGTGTACGGCAAACGGTGGAAGGCCGAGACATCCGTGTTCAACGGTCGCGAGCCGGACGAGGACCGCACCAACTTCGAGTTCGGCGCGCTCGATTCGTGGTCGGGCCGCGTGGGGTTCCTTCCCGCGAATCGATGGGCGCTCCAGATCTCGGCTGGCCACCTGACTGACGCTGAAGCCGGCCGCGACGGCGGCCCCAGAGTGGATGTCAATCGCGTGACCGCATCCGCGACTGACCATCGAATCCTTCGTCCGGGCAGCATTTGGGCGAGCACCGTCGGATGGGGCCGCAACCGGGAGCCCGGGAACGGTGCGACGAACGCGTTCCTGGCCGAGACAAACCTCACGCTCGACGAGCGCGACACGTGGTTCGGGCGCTTCGAATTCGCAGGCAAGTCGGGCCACGACCTCGCTATCGAGTCGCCGGATATCTTTGCCGTCGCGAAACTGCAGGCCGGGTACACCCGATATTTCGAAGCCTGGAATGGCCTGAAGCCGGGTATCGGTGCCGGCGTGTCGGCGGGCTTCGTGCCCGACGCTCTGAAGTCGTTCTACGGAAGTCGAGTCAACCTCGGGCTCGCGGCGTTCGTCACGCTTCGTCCCGCCGAGCGCGGCATGTAGCCCGCGCTCGGCTGAACACAAATGTTCGAGGAGACTTTCATCTCACATCGTTGGTGTGCGGCTTTCGTGCGCGCACGAAGGCACTCGCGAATTTGTCTTCGACGAGCGGCGCCATCCGGTCGACGTCGATCCCGGCGTCGGTCAGAAACGCACGGGCGTCGTCGATCTTGTAGATCCGCCACGGATCGACTTCGACGTCGGCAAATCCAGCGGCGCGGAGCTTGTCCGAGTATTCCGTGTCCTGCAGCGCCCCGGCGATGCAACCGACCCACAACTCCACGCTGCGGCGCACGTCGGCGGGCACGTCGCCACGCACGACCACGTCCGACACCGCAAACCGGCCACCGGGCTTCAGCACACGGAACGCCTCGCGGAGCACCGCATCCTTGTCGCTCGACAGGTTGATGACGCAGTTCGAGATGATGACGTCGATTGAATTGTCGGGCAGCGGAATGGCTTCGATGGTGCCCTCGAGGAACTCGACGTTGGTCGCGCCGGCCTTCCGCTGGTTTTCTCGCGCCAGCGCGAGCATCTCGCCCGTCATGTCGAGCCCGTACACCTTCCCGGTTGGCCCGACGCGCTTTGCGGAGAGCAGCACGTCGATGCCGCCGCCCGATCCCAGATCGAGCACGGTCTGTCCCGGTTCCAGTGCGAGGAGGGCTGTCGGATTGCCGCATCCGAGCGACGCTGTCACGGCGTCGGCCGGCAAGTCGGTCGTCTCCCCGTCCGAGTACAGGTTGGACGTGATGGGATCGCCGCAGCCGCAGGCGGTCGGCCCGCAGCACCCGGTGCTGATGGAGGCCTTGGTGACGGATGCGGCGATGGCGCCGTACTTCTCGCGGACGGCCTGCTGAATGTCTGACATGTCCCTCTCCTTTATATCCGTAAAAACGAATATAGAGACTGTAGGGCGACGTGCTATATTTGTCAAGTCGAATATATGGCCACACAGATGAAGCGGCTGGCGGAGATGGAAGGCCTGTTCAAGGCCCTGGGCGACGCGACGCGTCTCCGGATTCTGGGGCTGCTGCTCACCGGCGAGGTCTGCGTCTGCGACATCCACGAGAGCCTCAAGATCCCGCAGCCGAAGGCCTCGCGGCACCTGGCGTACCTGCGAAAATCAGGACTCGTCGAGACGCGCCGCGAGGGACTGTGGATTCACTATCGCCTCGGCACGCTGGCCGATCCGGTGATGGCGGCGATTGTCGATGCGGTTCGGCACGCGCTGACCCACATCGACGCCGTGCATCGTGACGGCGAGCGGCTGCACAAACGAACCGGATGCTGCGTGCCCTCGCCGGGCGATGTCACTCGCGTCGCGTGTTGCACGCCGCAGCCCGTGGCGCTCAACGTGGCGCGGTGACGCGGGTGATGTGCAAGTCGTTGTCGTGATGAATGCACCCGCGCGCGCGGTTCCAGCGGCAGCGCCGACGATCAGCATTCGCAACTATGCGATCGTGACGGCGGCGTACTGGGCGTTCACGCTGACCGACGGCGCGCTCCGGATGCTCGTCCTGCTGCATTTCAACCAGCGTGGCTACACGCCGGTGCAGCTCGCGTTCCTCTTTCTGCTCTACGAATTCTTCGGGATTGTGACGAATCTCGTCGGCGGGTGGGCCGCCTCGCGGACCGGGCTGCGATTCACGTTGGTCCTTGGACTCGCGCTGCAGGTCGTCGCGCTCGGCTTCCTCGCGATGCTGAACGCCGGGTGGAGCATCGCTGCCTCGGTCGCATACGTCATGGGATGTCAGGCGCTCTCCGGCATCGCGAAGGACCTGACGAAGATGAGCGCGAAGAGCGCGGTCAAGGTTCTGGTGCCGAAGGGCGATGAATCGGGGCTGTTCAAGTGGGTGGCGGTCCTGACCGGATCGAAGAACGCGCTGAAAGGCGCGGGGTTTTTTGTCGGCGGCTTCCTCCTGTCGTTGCTCGGGTTCCGCGGATCGTTAGCGGCGATGGCGACGGGCGTGTTCGTCGTGCTGGTGTTCGTCCTCGGCTTCTTGCCGGCAGCGGTCGGCCAGGCGAAGAAGAAGGCCGCGTTCTCCCGCGTTCTGTCGAACTCATCGGGCATCAACCGACTGTCGCTGGCGCGGCTCGCGCTGTTTGCCGCGCGGGACGTGTGGTTCGTGGTGAGCGTGCCGATCTTTCTCGCCGGCGTGCTCGGCTGGTCGTTCACGCAGGTCGGCGGTTTCATGGCGCTCTGGGTAATTGCCTACGGCGGCGTGCAGAGCGCCTCGCCGGTGTTGCTGGCCCGAGTCACACACGGAAAAGCGCCAGGGCCGGTGCTCGCGAGCGCGTTGGGCCTCGCGCTGGCTGCCGTCACCGCATTGATTCCGATTGGGCTGCGGTTCCATGCGCCGCCGGCGCCCACGATGCTCGCCGGCCTCGTGCTGTTCGGGATCGTGTTTGCGCTGAATTCGTCTGTCCATTCGTACCTGGTGCTCGCGTACTCCGAAGCGGACCGGGTGTCGTTGAGCGTCGGGTTCTATTACATGGCGAATGCCTGCGGGCGTCTGCTGGGCACTCTGCTCTCGGGTGTGCTGTACCAGTTCGCCGGCGTGAGCGCGTCGCTGTGGGGCGCGGTTGTCCTTGCCACCGCCGCGGGTATCGGCGCAATGTTTCTACCGCCGGTGACGGCCGTCGTCAGCTGGGCAGGCGCGAAGGGCGACGACTAGGCGTGTCGCTCCATGCGGAACATTTGCCAGCCGCCGGGAACGACAAGCCGGGTGGCTGACGTCGAACGGGCAAGTAAGGTCGTGAGCCACAGAATCAGCAAGACGGAGACCTGGATGCCAATGATCTGCGCCGTCGGCGCAAGAAGAGTTACAAATAACCAGTACATCGCCGTCCAGAACATCATCGCGTCCGATGCCGGACTCTCTTCCTGCACGTAAGCGCCAAACCAGATCAGCGGAAGCGCGAGAACGGTCGCGTCGTACACGATCACGTGAGGATTCACCAGCACTGACGCGACGATGATCATTCCCAGACGAACACGTTGTGGAGCACTCGACTTCCAGGCACGCACGGTGCAGAGCAGGACGAGCGCAGTGAGAACTGCCCACAAAGGGACCCCGATCCAGTCCGGTGCCAGTCGCGTGAGAGTCCGCAGGGAGTGGCCTTGAAATGGCTTTGGCTCGAGGAGATCCCTCTGCTGCAGCATAACGGGTATCAGCACCAGGTACGCCTTGAGTAGCGACCAGCCGAGCAGCATGATTATCGAGCCGAGTTGGACAGCGATCGAGGTTACCGCGCCCGCCACCATCGACCATTCGCCGCAGCTGATCGCGACAACCGCGAGCGGAATCCCAAACTGCGGCTTGATGAGCAACAACCCGAACGCGACGCCCGCCAGATACGGCCGCCCGCGCTCGAGGGCCAACCAGCCCGCCCAGAATGCCGCGAGAATCAGAATCGTCGCCTGTCCGTAAAGAACGAGACTCCAAAACGGCGGAAAAGCTGCGGCGGCCGCAAATACGAATAATGAATCAGGAAGATGTTTCGAAACCGCTCGCCATGCGCTGTGAACGATCACGCCAAACAACGCGACCGTGATCGCGCTCCAGAGTAGAAGCGCATGCTGAAATGTCATCCGGCTCAATGGCGCAAACACGAACGCCGCTTGCGGCGGGTAGACCGGCGGATAAAACTCTGGCGCGGATTCCGGAACGAGGCCGACTTGCGCCTGATGAAACTCGTCGAAATCGTAGATCGCCGCAGCGTGGCCAGTTCGCACAAGCGATCCCATCGTGAAGAACTGGAGGAAGTCAGGCCCCTTGATGGGACCGGCAATGCTTCGGTTGCCAGACCCTGCGACGAAGGTGATGACCAACGCGATCCAGAGGACGATAGCCATCAGCACCGCGTGGACTCGTGCCCTGCTGGCGGAGTACGGCCACAGACGCAGTGGTGACCGACGACGTTCGGCTTCCGCGGTTTCGTTGGTCATTTCGCTGATTACAGGTGTGATTGGACCCTTACAGATTGGACCCACGCACTCTTACTATCCCCGGGAATCGCCCTGTCTTCGGACGGTGATCACCGTTATGCAATAGATCGACCATGTGCATGCCGTCGCGTGAAATTGCGACGCGTCCGGTTCTTGGTCCTGGCGGGCCACAACGTAAGGAACCGTGCAGCCGTTTGCATTTTCCGCGTCCGGCTGTCGAGCGGCCTCAGATAGCCTTTCAACAGCTACCTGGTCCCGGGTCGGCTCGTCAAATCAGGACGGGTCGGCGAGTGACGGCAGGGGTGCAGCATGGACGCGAGTAACGCGCGAGCGAGGTCGACGTTTCAACTGGGCAGGTCAGCGTGGCGGCTGGGGCAATGGACCTTCTGTTTCGTCGCCGTAGCGGTTGTGAGCCACTTACGTCTACACCCATAGCCATGCAGACCACGTCAGCGGTATCAGCGGCATCGTCTCGCCGGCCGATGTTGCGGCTGGACGAACGACGGTCATCGCCCCCTCTGGCTTCATGGACGCGCTTGTCGAAGAGCCGGCCTTCGCCGCCAACCTGACCGCGCGGCGCGGCGAGTTCCAATTCGGGGCGCCGCTGCCGATCGGAGAAACAGGAACCGTAGATTACGGCGAAGGCAAGGCGGTCGTCGTCGTGTCGAGCGGCGCCGGATCGATCATCCCGCCGACCGAGACGGTGCGTACGGAAAGCCGCACGATCGATGGCGTCCGCTTCGTGTTTCAGCTCGCGCTGA
>QHWK01000269.1:2609-3389 GCA_003223775.1 Acidobacteriota bacterium | reverse complement strand
CGGGCTCGCCAGGCTCTCGGGGCTGACGAAGCTGACGGATCTCGCGCTCGACAGCGTGGATCTCACCGACGCCGGCGTCGCCGCGCTCGCCGGCATCAAGAGCCTTCGCGAGCTGGACCTCTATCACACGCTCGTCACCGACAAAGGCTACGAGCAGTTGAAGCAGGCGCTGCCCGGATGCCGGATCCACTACGAGCGCGATTCCGCGAAGCGCGAGAGGCGGAGCTGATGGCGACACCGGCGCCGCGCCCAGAGAGTTGGTTGATTCCCGTGATCGCGCTCGCGTGCGCCGCTTCCGCCTTCGCGCAGGAGCCGCAGACCGCGCGCGATCAGACGGGGCGGGTCGTCGAGGTGTCGCTCGCGCGCACGTGGGCGACCGACGCGGACGTCGAGCGCGTCGCCGCGATGCCGGGCGTGCGGCGGCTCGACCTCTCGCTCACCTATGTGTCGGATCGCGGCGTGGAGCGGCTGAAGGGCCTCGACGAGCTCGAGGAGCTGAACCTCTCGTCGGCGGAGTTCATCACCGATGCCGCGATCGCGTTTCTCCGCGGCCATCGCCGGCTCAAGAGCCTGAACCTGCGCGGCACCGACGTCACCGACACGAGCCTGGCGTACCTCGCGGAGCTGCCGCAGCTGAAATCGCTCGACATCGCGTTCACGCAGATCACGGACGTCGGCCTCGAGCACCTCGCGTCGCTCGCGGAGCTCGAGGAATTGAATTTGGGCGGCAACAAAATCAGCGGCGCGGGGCTGCACGTGCTGAAGCTGATGCCGAAGCTG
>QHWK01000269.1:0-2556 GCA_003223775.1 Acidobacteriota bacterium | reverse complement strand
GCCGAGTGCCGGATCGCGGGCGGCACGCGCGTCACCGACCTCGGGCTCGCGGCGCTCGCGCCGCTCAAGAAGCTGCGCCGGCTCGACGTCAGCGGCGCGTCGATCACGGGGGCGGGCGTCAGGACGCTCGCGTCGTTCCACGAGCTTCGGCGCCTGAGCCTCTGGAACGTGAAGGGGCTCGACGATGCGGCCGCGGCGCCGCTCGACACGCTCGCGGGCCTGACGAGCCTCGACCTCGCGAACACGCCGATCGGCGACGCCACGCTGAAGCGCCTCGCGCAGCTGCGGGGCCTGCGCCGTCTGTACCTGAACGACACGAACGTGACCGCTGACGCCGTCGCGGCGTTCCGCGCCGATCATCCGGCGGCGTTCGTCTCGTGGGGCGCGCGGCCCGCGCCGCGCATCCCGCTCAGCCCCGGACCGAAGCATGAGCGCTAGCGCCCGCGCCTCCCTCTGCGCGTCGGCCGTCCTCGTCGCCGTCTTCCTGGGCGTGACGACATCGCCGCGCGCTGCCGCGCAGCAGGCGGTCGCCGGGCCGATCTCGTTTTCGCGGACGCTGTATCCGATCTTCGAGGCGGCGCAGTGCCGCGGCTGCCACACCGACGACGGCGTCGCGTCGGCGACGCGGCTGCACTTCCCCGACGCCACTGCCGCGCCCGAGGACATCGAGGCGTTCGGTGTCACGCTCGCCGTGCTCGTCGATCGCGACGACCCGGCGAAGTCGCTCCTGATCAACAAACCGACCAATCGCGAGCGGCACACCGGCGGCGTGCGCATTCAGCCCGGCTCGTTCGAGGAGCAGGCGCTCACCGAGTGGGTGCGGCATCTCGCGACGCTTCCGCCCGAAACCGTCGCGGCGGCGCGCGCGCAGCTCGCGTCGGCGGCCGCGCCCGCCGCGCACGATCAGCGCCTGCGGCGGCTCACGCACAGCCAATACAACAACACCGTTCGCGATCTCCTCGGCGATCACAGCCGTCCTGCGGATCGCTTTCCGCCCGAAGATTTCGTGAACGGCTTCCGGAATCAGCTGCGCACGCAGGGCATGCCGCCGCTGCTCGCCGAGGCGTACAGCGCCGCGGCCGAGAAGCTCGCGCTGAACGCCTTCCGCGCTGGCGACGTCAACAATCTCGTCGCGTGCAAACCTTCGAACGCACGGGACCTGAAGTGCCGCGACCAGTTCGTGCGCACGTTCGGGCGCCGCGCGTTCCGCCGGCCGCTCGCCGACGACGAATTTCAGCGGTACACGGCGCTCTTCGCTTCGGAGGCCGCGAAGACCGGACGCTTCCTCGACGGCGCGCGCGTCGTCGTCGAAGCGATGCTGCAGTCGCCGAAGTTTCTCTTCCACGTCGAAGGCCGCACGGCAGACGCGCGGGCGAAGGCGGAGGACTACGACGTCGCCAGCCGGCTGTCGTACCTCTTGTGGGACACGATGCCGGACGAAGCGCTCTTCGCCGCCGCCGAGAAGGGCGAACTGCGCACCGCGGGCGGCCTCGAGCGCACGGCGCGCAGGATGCTCGACAGCCCGCTCGCGCGGCAGGCCGTCGACGAATTCTTCGCCGAGTGGCTGCGCTTCGATCGCACGCTCGGCGCGGTGAAGGATCGGCAGCGCTATCCGGAGTTCACGCCGGAGCTCGCCGCGACGATGGTCCAGGAGACGCGGCTGCTCCTGGGGCACCTGGTCTGGGACGACGGCAACTTCATGGAGGCGTTCATCGCCGACTACAGCTTTCTGAACGCCGACCTCGCGAGCCTCTACGCGGTCCCGGCGCCCACCGCCGAATTCGAGCGCGTGCGCTTCCCCGCCGCGTCGCACCGCGGCGGGCTGCTCGGCCACGCGTCGTTCCTGTCGGCCAACGCCGGACCCGTCGAGACGTCGCCGACGGCGCGCGGCATCTTCGTGCGCGAGCAGTTCCTCTGCCAGCATGTGCCGAACCCGCCGCCTGGTGTGAACACCGAGGTGCCGGAGCCGACGATCGACAGGCCGCTCGCGCGGCGGCAGCGGATGCAGGCGCACGTCGCGAACCCGACCTGCGCGAGCTGCCATCGGTTGATGGATCCGATCGGCTTCGGCCTGGAGAACTACGACGCGATCGGAGGGTGGCGCGACAAGGAAGTGATCGAGTTCGAGAGCGCGCGGCGCAACACGCCGCCGAAGAAAGTGGAGCTGCCGATCGACGGCGCGGGCGAGATCGCCGGCCTGGCCGGCAGCGCGTTTTCGGATCCGAAACAGATCGGACGGCTGCTCGCCGAGAGCCGCGCGTGCCAGGAGTGCATCGTCAAGCAGGCGTTCCGCTACGCGTTGGGCCGCGTCGAGACGGCGGCCGATCGCGAGGCAATCAAGACGGCGTATGCGGCGTTCCGCGAGTCGGGGTTCAAGTTCAGGGAGCTGCTCGTGGCGCTCGTGCGGTCGCCGCAGTTCCTCGAGGGAATGTAGCGCGACGCGGGACGGTGTGAGACAAGGAGACACATTCATGCCGCTCAGCAGACGACGGTTTCTCCGGAGCATGAGCATGACCGGCGCGGCGATCCGCGTCGGCCTGCCGCCGCTCGCGGCGA
>QHWK01000268.1 GCA_003223775.1 Acidobacteriota bacterium | reverse complement strand
GCCGCCGGTCGCGCCGAGCTCGTCGGCGTGGACGCGCAGCTTCATCCCGGCGCGCCGCGCCGCCTGCAGGATCGCGCAGCTCTCCTCCGGCGTGAAGACGCCGGCCTCGCAGAACACGTCGCACCACTCGGCGAGCCGCTCGCGCGCGACGGCGGGGATCATCTCGTGGATGACGAGGTTGACGTAGTCGCCGCGGCGATCGCGGTACTCGATCGGCACCTCGTGCGCGCCCATGAAGGTCGGCGCGATCTCGATCGCATGAGACGCGGCGAGCTGCCGCACGACGCGCAGCATCTTCAGCTCGCCCTCGACGTCGAGCGCGTAGCCGCTCTTCGCCTCGCACGTGGTCGTGCCGCATCGCAGCATCTCGTCGAGCCGGCGCCGGGTCGCGACGGCGAGCTCCTCGTCCGACGCCGCGCGCGTCGCGCGGACGCTGCTGACGATGCCGCCGCCGCCGGCCGCGATCTCCGCGTAGGTCGCGCCCGCAAGGCGGCGCCTCAGCTCGTCGCGGCGATCGCCGGAGAAGACAACGTGCGTGTGCGGGTCGACCAGTCCAGGCACGACCGCGCCGGCGCGCGCGTCGACGACGACCGCGTCGGCCGTGAGCGAGCCGGATCGCCGCCACTCCATCTCGTCGCCGACGAACACGATTGTTCCACCGCGCGCGGCGACGACGGCGCGCGGCCGCGAACCCGCGTCGCCCTGCGCGCGCCCGCGCCGCGGCGCCGGCCCCGCGCACGTGAGCACTTCCGACGTGTTGTGAATGAGGAAGTCGGCGACCAAGGGGGTCAATTGTAGGGCGAGAGTTTGCCAGCGCGGCGACCCCTGAAAGGGCGGCCCTACCGCAGCCGGCGGAGGTCTTCCGCGGTCACGCCGGCGATGGCCACGCGCTTCAGGCGGCCGCGCTCGCCGCTCACGATCCGAATCGCGCGCCGCGGGACGCGCAGCGACGAGGCGAGGAAGTCGATGAGGGCGTCGTTCGCGGCGCCCTCGACCGGCGGCGCCGCAACGCGGACGACGAGCGCGCCGCCGCGCTCGCCGGCCGCTTCGGTTTTTTTCGCGCGGGGGACGACGCGGATCGTGATCTCGACGCTATCCAATCATCTTGCGCGTCGGGGCGGCGTCGGCGCTGGGCTCGAACTCGATCTGCTCGACGAGGCGCGGCCGGTGCACCAGGATCCGCTCCTCGCGCTCGCGCGCTTCCTGCTCGCGGACGAACTCGAGCGTGTTGCGCAGCGTCTGGATGCTCGCCTCGATCGTCGTCTCGACGTCCTTGCGCTTGAGCTTGAGGCCGTCGATCTCGCGCTGGATGTCCTCGAGCCGCGCCTGCGTTTTCTCGAGCAGCAGCTCCGATCGGCCCTCGGCCTCGCGCATGATGCGCTTCGCGTCGGCGTCGGCCGCGGCCACGATCCGGCGGCCTTCGGCGTCGGCGTTTCCCTTGATATCGTCAGACAGCTTCTGCGCCGTCATCATCGTCGCCTGCAGGTTGCGCTCGTGCTCGCGGTGCTGGTTGAGCACCGCCTCCATGCGCATGAGGTCCTGGCGAAGGCGGTCGGTCTCGCGCAGCGCCTGTTCGTAATCGTCGGCGACAGCGGCGAGAAACGCCGTCACTTCGACGCGGTCGAAGCCGCGGAAGGACCTGCGGAAACGCTGCTGGCGGAGGTCGAGCGGGCTGACATTCATTCGTAGTCTCCGCTCAGCGTTATCGGCTGCACGCTTTGGCTCCAGTAGGTCAGGATCGAACATAGGAGCGGCCTCCGAAAATGGCCGTCCCGACACGGACCAGCGTCGAGCCCTCCTCGACGGCGACTTCGAAGTCGTGGCTCATGCCCATGGACAGCTCCCGGAGCATGAACGCATCCACGCCATGTGCCAGCAGCCGCTCGCGCACGGCGCGCAGTTCGCGGAAATACGGCCGAGCCGCGTCCGGGTCGTCGACCGCCGGCGGCAGCAGCATCAGCCCGACGAGGGGCGCGGCCTGCGCCGCGCGCGCGGCATCGAAGATCGCCGGCAGCGCGTCCTCGGCCGCGCCGTGCTTGGTCGTCTCCCGCGCGAGATCCACCTGCGCGAGCAGCTCGATGCGCCGCCCGGCCGCGCGCGCCGCTTCGTCCACTTTCGCGGCGAGCGCCGCGTCGTCGACGGAGTGGATCATGTCGAAGCGGCCGACCTTCTTCGTCTTGTTCGACTGCAGGTGCCCGACCAGATGCCAGCGGATAGGAAGATCGGAGGTCTGCTCGATCTTCTGCAGCGCCTCCTGCACCTTGTTCTCGCCGAAATCCAGCTGGCCGGCGTCAGCAGCGGCGCGCACGGCGTCGGCGGGAAATGTCTTCGAGACGGCGACGAGGCGGACCGAGGCGGGATCGCGCCGCGCCCGGCCGGCCGCGCGCTCGATGCGGGCGCGCACGTCGGCCAGCCGGGTGCGAATCGCGGCGGAGTCGATCACTACTTCTTGAGCGTGCCGAGAATTCCTTTCGCGGTCGCCGCGTTCGGGCCGTTCGGCGCGAGCTTCAGGTACGTCTCGAACTCGGTCGACGCCGCCGGGAGGTTGCCCTCGTTCACGAGCGCCATGCCGAGCTGATAGTGCGCTTCGGCGTGGCTCGGGTTCGCGGCAACCGCGCCCTCGAACTGCTTCTTCGCGTCGGCCACCTTGCCGGCGTTCCAGAGAATGACGCCCTGGTTGAACATCGCGTCGGCGTTGCCGCCGCCGGCCGCGCCGGCCGCGGCGCCGCCGCTCAATTCCATCGCCTTCGCGCTCGCGGCCGCCGCGTCGTCGAATTTGCGCTGGGCGTTGTAGATGTTCGCGAGCCCGTTGTACGCCTCGGCGTAGTCGGCCTTGAGCTCGATCGCCTTCTTATAGGCGGCCTCCGCCTTTTCGTAGTCCTTCTTCTGCGATTCCGAGTAGGCGATGTTGTAGTAGCAGTCGTAGCAGTTCGCGTTGAGCTCGGCGGCCTTCGTGAACGCC
Source organism: Acidobacteriota bacterium (assembly GCA_003223775.1). Lineage (GTDB taxonomy): Bacteria > Acidobacteriota > Vicinamibacteria > Vicinamibacterales > CAVVIG01 > QHWK01. The sequence continues at coordinate 4,058 of QHWK01000268.1, read as the reverse complement.
GCAATCGCGGCGTCGTGGCTGCCCGCGCGGCTCGCCGTGACGCCTTCCTCGAAGGCCTTCTTCAGCTCGGCGTTCTTCGCCGCGGCTTCAGGCGTGACGCCCCCGCCGGCGCCGAGGACGAGCGTGATCGGCGCGCCGCTGCCGATGCGCACCTGCACCGGAATCGGCGCCGCGACGGTCTTGTCCTTCTCGGCGCTCACCTTATAGGTGCCGGGCGGCAGACCGATCTGGACGAACTCGCCCTTCTTGTCCGACTTGGTTTCGAAGTGACGGTTGTTCGCGTCGGCGTCGGCCGCACATGCCACCAACCACGGGTGCCGGCCGTTCAATCCGCGGACCATGGAACCTCCTCGAAATGAGAGCAAAGCCTATGTAAAGGGGTAGTTTACCCTACTCGTAGTGGAGCGCCTCGACCGGATCGAGCCGGGAGGCCTTCATGGCGGGATAGACGCCCGACACCAGCCCGATGAGCACGGAAACCGAGAAGGCGAGGGCGAGCGAGCCGCTGCTGATGATGGTGGACCAGCCGGCGAAGCTGGCGATGAGGCGCGACATCGAGGCGCCGAGCAGCAGGCCGAGCGTCCCGCCGGCGACGGCGATGAGCGTCGTCTCCATGACGAACTGCCGGATGATGTCGGTGCGCCGCGCGCCGATCGCGCGCCGCACGCCGATCTCGCGCGTCCGCTCGAGCACGCTCGCGAGCATGATGTTCATGATGCCGATGCCGCCGACGAGCAGCGAGATCGACGCGAGCGCCACCATCACGACGTCGAAGATGCGCTTGGTGCGCTGCTGCTCGGCGAGGAGCTCGGCGGGCACGACGAGCGAGTAGTCCTCCACGCCGCGATGCGACGCCGTGAGGATGCCGCGCACCGTCGCCGCCGCGGCGATCACGTCCGCGTCGGGCTTGAGCCTCATGTAGACGCCGTCGATCTCGTCGCGGAACTGACTGTAGTTGTCCTCGAGCCGGAACATCGTCGCGCCGGTCGGCACGTAGACGACGTTGTTGCGATCCTGACTCGGCAGGCCGGGCACGTCTGCCTGCGCCACCGCCTGCGCGGCGGCGACGCCGATCGTCTGATACCACTGGCCGTTCACCTTGACGAAGCGGCCGATCGGATCGCTGAGGCCGAAGAGGCGCACGCGCGCGGCGTCGCCGAGCACGCAGATCGGCGCGGCGCGCGCCGCCTCGGCGTCGGTGAAGAAGCGGCCGGATCCGACCTTCAACCCCGCGATCTGCCTGTAGATCGGCTCGACGCCGTACACCGCCGGCAGCTCGCCCTGCGGCTTGGGAATGACCTGCGACGGGATGAACCGTTTGCGCGGCGTGATCAGCTCGAGCCCCGGCACCGTCGCCTGCATCGCGCGCATGTCCTTGAAGGTGAGGCCGGGCGACTGCTGCCGCACTTTCTGGAACGCCTGGAACTCGGTCGTCTCGCGCGCCTCGACGATCAGATTGCGCACGCCGAGATCTTCGATGAAGGCCATCACCTGCTGCTGTGCGCCGGCGCCGATCGACAGCATCGCGACGACGGCGGCGACGCCGAAGATCATGCCGAGCATCGTGAGCAGCGTGCGGAGCTTGTGGAGCAGGAGGTTTTCGAGGCTGCGGCCGAGATCGGGCAGCCAGAGCGTCGAGGTCATCGCGCGGCGCGCTGCGGCGCCGGCGGCGCGCTGCGCGTCCGCGCGCCGCTGGCCGCGTTCGGATCGACGAGCGCCACTTCGGCCGTCGGCTCGATGTTCTCGACGACGGCGACGCTGTCGGTCCACGCGCGGACGCGGACCTCGTGCGCGTCGAAGCTTCCGCCGCCGCGGACGTAGACCGTCGGCCGTCCGGCGACGTCGAAGACCGCCGTCCGCGGCACGTACAGCACGTTGTCGAACGCCTGCCCGGAGATCGCGATGGCCGCAGACACGCCGGGCCTGACGCGCGGGCTGCCCGTGACGTCGAACGCAATGTCGAATTGGCGCGTCCCCGCGTCGAACAGGCCGCGCGAGGCGACGCCGCTCACGGTGCGCACGGTGCCGCGCAGAGTCGCGTCCGGCGCGGCGTCCACGGCGACTTCCACCATTTGTCCCGGCGCGACGCTCGCCCGGTCCTGCTCCTGCAGCTTTCCGGCGACCTCGACTTTCGACGCGTCGATCAGATCCGCGATCGGCTGGCCGGGGAACGTCGCGTCGCCGACGCGGAAGTCCGGCATGACGCGCAGGCTCTCGATATTGCGCTCGGCGACCTGCACCGAGAGCTGCGCCTTGGTGCGCTTCTCGGTCAGGCCGGCGCCCGACGCGCGGCTCGTCTCGCGGTGAATCTTCACGTCGGACTCGAGCTGCGCGAGCCTCTGCCGCGCCTCCTCGAGCAAGATCACGTTCTGCTGCGCCTTGATCGCGCTCACGAGCTCGTTGCTCTGGACGTCGAGCTCGGCGCGGCGCACGTCGTAGCGCGCGTGCAGCAGCGCGACTTCGTCTTCGGCGCCCTGCACCGCGGCCTGCGCGTCCGCCTTGACGATGTCCTGCTCGGCGAGCTGCAGATCGAAGCGCGCCTGCTCGAGGTTGAACTCCTGCTCCGACGCGTCGAACTCCACGACGACGTCGTTCGCCTTGACGGCGTCGCCCGTGTCGGCGAGCTTGACGATCTGCAGCTGGCCGCCCATCGGCGGCACCGCGAGCTGGATCGACCGCGTGCCGCGCAGCTCGCCAACCGTGTAGACCTTCACCTGCACGCGGCCGCGCTGCACGTGCGCGGTCGGCACGGTCTTCGGGCCACTCGAAGACACGGCGCGGACGGCGGCGACGCCCGCCGCGATCGCCGCGGCCAGCGCGGCGAGGAACAGCACGGCGGTCCACTTCGTTCTCATTTCGCGCCGCCTTCGCGCTCCGGATCGCGCAGCGCGACGCGATCGCCTTCGGCGAGCCCCGACGCGATCGCCGTCTGATCGCGGCCGCGGCGCAGCACGTTCACGGCCCGGCGCTCGGCGCCGCGCGGGCCGACGACGTAGGCGACGGTCGCGGGGCCGCTCTGGAAGATCGCCGCCGTCGGGACGACGAGGACGCCGTTCAGCCGATCGAGCTCCACGCGCGCCGACGCGCTCATGCCCGATCGCAGCCGCGGATCGCTGTCCGAGATCTTCACGACGACGTCGAAATTGCGCACCGGCGGCCACGTCGTGAAATCGGGCTTCGCGACGACGGCGATGTCGCTGAGCGTGCCGGTCAGCTCGTGATCGGGCACGGCGTCGACGCGGATGCGCACGGCGCTCCCGGCCTGCACGCGGCCGCGATCCGCTTCGTCGACGTGCGCCGTCATCTGCACCGCCGTCAGATCCGGCAGCTCCGCGATCTGCGCGCCGAACCAGGCGCGGTCGCCGCGCCGGAACTCCGGCGCCGGCCGCCCCGGACCGCCGGCGCGGAAGTTCGGCAGGAGCGAGATGGATCCCGGGGCGGGCGCGCGCACCTGCAGCGATGCGAGGATGCGCTCGGTCTCCTGCACGTCGAAGAGCGCCTTGTCGCGTTTCTGCCGCGCGATCGCGACGTCGGCCTGCGCCGCGATCTGCTCGCCCTCGATCTTCTGCTCCAGCTCGCGGACGTTCGCGTCGGCGTCGCCCACCGCGATGACGAACTTCTCCGCTTCGAGGCGCGCCCTGAGCTCGTTGCCCTGCAGCTCGAGGCGCGCGCGCGCGAGCGCCTTGCGCGCTTCGTCCAGCTCGGTGCGCGCCGCCGCGACGCGCCGCCGCTGCTCCGCTTCCGTTCGATCGATCTCGGCTTCCGCCTGCTTCAGCTCCGAGCGCTTCGTCTCGAGCGTGCGCTGCTGTACGGTCGGGTCGAAGGTGATGACCGGATCGCCCGCGGCGACCTTCGATCCGTTCGCCGCGAGCTCGACGATCTGCAGGTCGCTGCCGGTCGACGGCGCGGTGAGCACCACCGATCGCACGGGGCGGATCTCGCCCCGCAGCTGCAGGAAGTCCACGAACGTCGTCTTCGCGACGACCGAGGTGGGAAGCGTGGAGGAGGAGGAGTCGCGGCGCAGCGCGGCCGCCGCGCCGACCGACAGCGCGACGACG
>QHWK01000267.1 GCA_003223775.1 Acidobacteriota bacterium | reverse complement strand
GCGGCCGCCGCCGCTGCGATCGGCGAAGACGCTGCGCGTGCCGCGCACCTCGCGGAGGGCGCCTTCGACGCGCGCGCCGATTGCGTCGATCGCGTCCAGGCTCCCGCCGGTGATCTTCAGGCCGATCGGCGTCCGCATGCCGGTCGTCAGCATCGAGGTTCGCGCCTCGATCGGCATCGTCCAGGCGTTCGAGACGCCGGGGATTTGCAGCGCCTCGTCCATCTCGCGGACGAGCGCCTCGCGTGAGATGTGATCGGGCGTGATCCGGCGGAAGACCGCCGCTGCCCAGGAGGGCGCCCAGCCGGAGTACCAGGTGTCGACCTTGCGCCACGTCGAGACCGGCTTCAGCGTGACGACGGTCTCGAGCATCGAGAGGGGCGCCGGATCGGTCGGCGTGTCGGCGCGTCCTGTCTTGCCGAGCACGCGATCGACCTCGGGAAACCCTTTGATGATCCGATCGGTAGCCTGCAGTAGCCGCTGCGCGTTGTCGATCGAGATGCCCGGCAGCGTCGACGGCATGTAGAGCAGCGTGCCTTCGTCGAGCGGCGGCATGAACTCGGAGCCGAGGCTGCGGTAGATCGGAATCGTCGCGACGAGCAGCGCGCACGCGGCGCCGATGACGACGAGCGGCCGGCCGAGCGACCACATCGCCACCGGACGATAGAGGCGCGTCAGCGCGCGGCTGATCGGATGGCTCTCCTCGGAGCGGATCCGGCCGACGAGGACGGCGTTCGCCGCGCGCCGCAGCCATCGCGGCCCGGACGAGAACGGCGCGCGCCGGGTGAAGAGCATGCGCAGCGCGGGATCGAGCGTGATCGCGAGCAGCGCCGCGACGATCATGGTCAGCGATTTCGTGTACGCGAGCGGCCTGAAGAGGCGGCCTTCCTGCGCCTCGAGCGTGAGCACCGGCAGGAAGGCGACGGCGATCACGAGCAGCGTGAAGAACGCGGGCGCGCCGACCTCTTTGATCGCGGCGAGGACGATCTCGGCGGGCGCCGTGCGTCGATCGCCCTGCTGCCAGCGCTCGAGCTTCTTGTGCGTCTGCTCGACGACGACGATCGACGCGTCCACGAGCGCGCCGACGGCGATCGCGATCCCGCCGAGCGACATGATGTTCGCGCTGAGGCCCAAGAGGCGGAACGGCACGAATGCGACGAGGACGGCGATCGGAATCGTGACGATCGGCACGAGCGCGCTCGGCACGTGCCAGAGAAACAGCATGATCACGACGACGACCATCGCGCCGATTTCGAGCAGCGCGGACCTCAGCGTGTCAATCGACCGCTCGACGAGCTGCGACCGGTCGTAGATCGCCTGCACGCTGACGCCGGAGGGAAGGCCGCCTTCGATCGCACGCAGCTTGCTCTTGACGCGCGCGATCACGTCGAACGCGTTTTCCCCCTGGCGCATGATCACGATGCCCGACACCGCCTCGCCGGCGCCGTCGAGATCCGCGGCGCCGCGCCGCTCGTCGGGGCCCAGCGAGACGTCGCCGACATCCTTCACGCGAACCGGTGTTCCGCCCTCGCTCGTCGAGAGCACGATGTTCTCGAGATCGTGCGGCGAGGTGAGGAACCCGCGGCCGCGCACCATGTACTCCGCGCCGCCCAGCTGCAGCACGCGCCCGCCGACCTCGCTGTTGCCGCTGCGCACGGCGTCGACCACTGCGCCGATCGCGACGTCGTGCGCGCGCAGGCGGCGCGGATCGACGTTCACCTGGTACTGCCGCACGTAGCCGCCGATCGACGCGACGTCCGACACGCCGCGCACCGCCTTCAGATGCGTGCGCAGGTACCAGTCCTGGATCGATCGCAGCTCGGCGAGGCTGCGGGTCCGCGAGGGATCGACGACGACGTACTGGTACACCCACCCGAGGCCGGTCGCGTCCGGCCCGAGCTCGCTCGTCGCCCCCTGCGGCAGCTGCGGAATCACCGGCGAGAGATACTCCAGCGTTCGCGATCGCGCCCAGTAGAGGTCGGTGCCTTCGTCGAAGACGACGTAGACGTAGGACGAACCGAAATCCGAGACGCCGCGCACGGCCTTGACGCGCGGCGCGCCGACGAGCGCTGTGACGATCGGCGCGGTCACCTGCGCGTCGACGATCTCCGGGCTGCGATCCCACCGTGAGTAGACGATGACCTGGGTGTCGCCGAGATCCGGAATCGCGTCGAGCGGCAGATGCCGCATCGACCACCAGCCGGCGGCGGCCGCGGCGACGGCGACAAGGATGACGGCCGCGCGATGGCGCGCCGACCAGTCGATGACGCGCTCGATCATGGCAGCGGCGCCGCCGCCGCGCTGGAGTCGTGCCGCAGGCGGCTCTCGGAATCGAGCAGAAACGCGCCGGAGGTCACGACGCGATCGCCGGCGGCGAGGCCGCGAACGATCTCCACGCGATCGCCGAAGCGCCAGCCGGTCGCTACGTCGCGCGGCTCGAACGCGCCGTCCGCGCGCTCGACGAAGACGCGCGCGGAGAGCCCGCTCTCGAGGAGCGCATCGGTCGGCACCGTGATCGCCGGCGGCAGCGCGACCTGAAGGCGCACGTCGACGAGCATGTCGGGACGCAGCGCCTCATCAGGGTTGTCGGCCTCGAGCCGCAGCCGCGCCGACTGCGTCGCGGCGTCGAACTGCGGCGGCACCGCGCGGCTGATCGCGGCGCGGCGCGTCAGCCCGCGCTCCGGCACCGTGACGTCGGCGATCGTTCCGGCGCGCACGAACGCCGCATCGCGGCCGACCAGATCGGCGAGGATCCAGACGCGGCGAAGATCCGCGATCCGGAACAGCTCCTGGCCGCTCACGATCTTCTCGCCCGCGGTGACGCTGCGCGCGACCGCGAAGCCCGACGCGGGCGACGTGATGCGAATCGACGACTGCACGGCGCGCGTCCGCGTGATGTCGGCGATCTGCGCGCGCGACATGCCGAAGGCGTGCAGCCGATCGGTGGCCTGCTGGAGTCCGGAGTCCATGACGCCGGGAACGTCGGATGGACGGGGCGTCCCGCGCTCGAACGCGTCGAGCGCGACGAGGTACGCCTGGATCGGCGTCGCCGCGTCGGGCGCGACGAGCGTCGCGAGCCACTCGCCGGTCCCCACGCGGCTGCCGGTCGTGACGTTCGACATCTCGCCGATGTAGCCGTCGATTCCGGCGTTCACGCGATAGCTGCGCGTCTCGTCGGCGGCGACGCGCCCGTACAACCGGAGCGTCGCCGTCGTCGTCGCGTTCTCGACCGCCTGCACGCGGACGCCGACGAGGCGCTGCGTGTCGGGCTTGACGCGAATCGCGCCGTCGGCGGACCCTCGCGCGCGCGCGTCCGCCCGACCGGCGTCGGCGTACACCGGCTCGAGGCGCATGCCGCAGTCGGGCGCGATGCCGGGACGATCCGACCTGTACGCCGGATGCATCGGATCGACGTAGTAAAGAACCGTCGCGGCGGATGGCGACGACGCGACGGCCTGCGTGCGCCCGCGCCACGACCAGCCGGCGGCGGCGACGGCGGCGAGCGAGAGAAGAGCGACAAGCGCGAAGCGCTTCGGGATGGACACAGCTGCAGACCTGACCGTGCGGCGAAGCGCAAGAGCCGGGCCACCTCAGGCGCGCCGGCGCCGTGCGGAAGACGCGTTCAATCCGGCGACGTCTGCGCCCGGGCAGACAAAAGTCGGTTTGACCGCTTCCACTTCCTTGCACTTGGTCGATTGTGCGGCGTATCTTCTTGCTTGTTGGCTTGGCTCGTTCGGAACGGAGGGCGGCACATGGCTCTGAGATCCCGTCTCGCATGCGGCGTCCTGGCGGTCGTCTGCACGCTGGCCGTCGGCGCGACGCTCGCCGCGCAGGCGCGCGCGAAAGCGAGCGCGGCGTCCACGCGCGCGCCGGCAGCCTGGACGCCCGCGCGGACGCCCGACGGCCATCCCGATTTCCAGGGCGTCTGGGCGAACAACACCATCACGCCGCTGCAGCGGCCGAAGCAGTGGGAGGGCAAGTCGCGGCTCACCGACGCGGAGGTCGCCGAGCTGCAGAAGTTCGCCGCGCAGATCACCGAGAACGACGGCGACGCGCAGTTCGGCGACAGCTTCATCCTCGCCGTGCTGGATCACATCGCGAAGCCGAACTCGTACGACCCGGGCACCGGCAACTACAACCAGTTCTGGGTGGTCGAGCGCGACTGGCACGATCGGCGGACGTCGCTCATCGTCGATCCGGCCGACGGCAAGATCCCGTCGAGGACGCCGGACGCGGAGAAGCGCCGCGCCGCGGAGATCGAGCATCGCAAGGCGCACGCGTTCGAGGATCCGGAAGTCTTCCCGCTCGGCGAGCGCTGCGTGAACTTCACCGTGCCGCGGCTGCAGGCCGGCTACAACAGCTATCTCCAGATCGTGCAGGCGTCCGGCTACGTGACGATCATGAACGAGATGGCGCACGACGCGCGCATCGTCCCGCTCGACGGCCGGCCGCATCTCGATCCGCGCATCCGCGTCTGGAACGGCGACTCGCGAGGCCGCTGGGACGGCGACACGCTCGTCATCGACACGACGAACTTCTCGCCGAAGAGCGACTTCATGGGCTCGCACGAGAACCTCCACCTCGTCGAGCGGCTCACGCGCGTCGGCCGCGACATCCTGAACTACGAGTTCACGATCGACGATCCCACGACGTGGACCGCGAAGTGGACCGCGATGATTCCGCTGAAGCTGAAGAACGAGCAGATCTTCGAGTACGCGTGCCACGAGGGGAACGACGCGATGGCCGACATGCTGCGCGGCCACCGCTTCGAGGAGCGCGAGGCCGCGAAGAAGAGCTCCAGATAGGTTGAACTACATCGACGACGCGCTCCTGAACGCGACCGAGTGGTGCTGTCGCAGGTTTCAGGTGCTGACGGGGCGGACCAACGTCTGGCTCGCCTTCCAGCTCACCAATCTCAGCATCATCGTGTACTTCGTGTGGGCGCTGATGTATTTCTGGGCCGAGGATTTCGCGACGCGCGTGTTCGTCGGTCTCTTCTGCAGCGGCGTCTTCTACGCGCTCACCCAGACCATCTTCAAGGTGCCGGTCGAGGAATACGAGACGCAGGCGTATCGCCGCGTGGCGAAAGGCTTCAGGAACCCGCGGCGCGTGCGCGACACGCCGCTGCGGATGTCGTTTCTCACGCTGACGGTCCTGCTGCCGCCGCCGACCGTCTTCGTCTACCTCACGCGGCGCAGCTCGGTCGTGCTCCTCAGCTACCTGCTCATCGTGCTGACGACGGTGCTGCTGTACCTGCTGGCGTGCGACCCGCTGCCGCCATGCACGGGCAAGGTAAAGGCGTGGCTGCGCGGGCTCG
>QHWK01000266.1 GCA_003223775.1 Acidobacteriota bacterium | reverse complement strand
TCGGTCGAGGAGAACTGGACCTCGGGGACGGGCCTCGGCTTCGACATCACGCGCCTCAAGGACAGGACCTGGGTCGGGCACGGCGGCGGCTATCCCGGCAACACGACGCAGACGCTCATTCAGCTCGACGACAAGGTCGGCGTCATCGTCCTCACGAACACCAACGACTCGAACCCCGGCGACATCGCGCGGCAGTTGATCGCGACAGTCGGGCAGGCAGTGGCGAAAACGTCGGCGTCGAAGCCGGAGACGGTCTGGGATCCGGCGTGGGCGCGCTTCGCGGGGCTGTACCGCGGCCGCGGAGGCGATTCGCACGTCGTGCTGCTCAATCGGAAGCTCGCGATCATCACGCCCAACGCCCCGAACCTGGACAACCCGATCGCGCTCGAACCGCTCGGCGGAGGCCGCTTCCGATTCGTCGCGGCCACGGGCGGCGGCGCCGTGGGCGAAGTCGTCCGGTTCGTGGAGGAGAACGGCCGGCCGACGCGGATGTACATCGGCGACGGCTGGATCGATCGCCTGAACTAGCTGCGTGTGAGGGAGGCGACCATGGATGGGTCAGGCGGGCGATACGCGTGCGCGCTTCCGTTCGCGCTGATCGGACTGCTCGCCGGCTGCAGCGCGCCGAGCGCGCAGCCGGCGCAGCCGTCGCACGAACAGCCTGCGAGCGCCGCGAAGCCGATCACGGTCGATTCGACGGAGGAGCAGATTCGGCAGGCGGTCGGCGCCGCGAGGTTCGGCAGAAAGCTGACGCCGAAGGCCTGGCCCAACGGCGCGCGCGTCGCCGTCTGCCTCTCGTTCGACGTCGACAACGAACTGCTGCAGCGAGCGAATCCGCTGCCCGTGCCGCTGTCGGTCGGCGAATACGGCGCGACGACGTCCGTGCCTCGGATTCTCGATCTGCTCGACCGGCACCAGGTGCCCGCGACGTTCTTCATCCCCGCGATGGGCGCGATGCTCCATCCCGAGATGGTGCCGGCGATCCTCGCGCGGCATCGTCATGAAATCGGCGTCCACGGATGGATCCACGAGTTCTGGCCGGGCGTCGGCGACGCGGCGAAGGAGCAGCGGCTGCTCGATCAATCCATCGCGTATCTGACGAAGGCGACCGGGAAGCGCCCGGCAGGCGTGCGCGCGCCGGGCTCCGGATTCAGTCCGCAGACCTTCGATCTGATCCGCAAGGCGGGATTCCTGTACGACAGCAGTCTCCTCGCGGCGGATGAACCGTACGAGATCGCGTCGAACGGGCAGCCGAGCGGCGTGATCGAGCTTCCAATCAGCGAAGTCGACAACGACTACGTGTACTACGGCGAAACGGCGAACGGCTCGCTGCCGTCGCCGGACGCCGTGTTCGCGATCTACAAGGCCGAGTTCGACCTCGCCTTCCAGGAACGGACGATGTTCGTCCTCACGCAGCATCCGCATGTCGGCGGACGGCGGTCGCGCATCGTGCAGCTCGATCGGCTGATCGCCTACATCAAATCCAAAGGGGACGTCTGGTTTGCGACGATGGAGCAGGTGGCGAATTACGTGAAGCAAGCGCGCTCGTGACGCGACGAGGAGCAACCACAGAGCACACAAGCACAGAAAGATGGGCTCGTCATCGGAAGGCGTGCGCGTGCGACCGACGGCTGGCGGAGCCAGCCGTCGTGGCGGCCCGCTGCGCGGGCCGGTCGCACGCGCTCGTCTCTGTGGGCTCTGCGATCTCAGTGGTTAAAGCGTCGTGGACGCGAATGCAGCGTGGCAGTCGCGATCTACGACTTCGTGGGCGCCGCGAACGCGACCTGCGCGTAGTGCACGAGAAAATCGCGCCACAGGAACCAGTAATGACGCCCCGGGATCTCGCGATACGTCGTGTTGAACCCGTCCTTCTTCACGAGCTCGGACAGCGTCACCGTCCGGTCGCGCGCCATGTCGGTCGTGCCCGCGCCGAGCCAGTAGAACTTCACGCCGCCCGCCTTGACGGCCTCGAGCTGCTTCTGAAACGTCTCGTCGACGGCCTGCGGCCCTGAGCTGAAGACACCGATGTAGGCGAACGTGCCGGGGTTGTTGTTCGTCGCGGCGAGCGTGTGCCCGCCGCCCATCGAGAGGCCCGCGATCGCGCGATCGTCCTTCGCGGCCAGCACCCGGAACCGCTTTTCGACGAACGGGATCACATCCTTCACGAGGCTTTCCGGGTACGAGCCGGCGTACGGCTGCGGTGCGCCGCCGCGGCCGCCCGGAGCGCCCGCGCGTCCCGCCTGCTCCGCCTGGAGTGGCGGCGGCGCCGGCGCCTGAACCGACTGCCTCGCCGGCGTCGGTCCGTATCCGAATCCCTGCGACACGGTCTGCGCGGCGTTGCCGTTCGGCATCACGACGATCATCGGCGTCGCCTTGCCGGCGGCGATGAGGTTGTCCATGATGATGTTCGCGCGGCCCATCGTGAGCCACGCGTCTTCATCCCCGCCGCCGCCGTGCAGCAGGTACAAGACGGGAAACTTCTGGCTGCTCGTCTCGTACCCCGGCGGCGTGTACACCATCATGCGGCGGCTCGCGAGCTTCAGCGTCGGCGACGCATACCAGACCGCCTGCACGGTGCCGTGCGGAACGTCCTTGAAGTCCCACCACTCGGACGCCGGTCCGGAGACCATCAGCAGGTTGTCGTAGCGCGCGCCGTCGCGCTGCGTTTCCGCGTTGTTCGGATCGAGCGCCTTGACGCCGTCGACCGTGAACCAGTAGCCCCACAGCTGCGGCGCGAGCGGCCCGACCGTCGCCGACCAGACGCCGGCATCGTCTTTCGTCATCTTCAGATTCGTGCCGGTGTCCCAGCTGCCGTTCAGCGTCACCTCCGCCGCCTTCGGCGCGAGGAGGCGGAACGTGACGGTGCGATCCGGATGGATGTCCGGAGAACGCAGCGGCGCCGGCCGGGCGGCTGCAGGCGCTGGAGCTGCCGGCGGCTGTTGCGCGATGAGCGATGCGCCGTTGATGAGACCG
>QHWK01000265.1 GCA_003223775.1 Acidobacteriota bacterium | reverse complement strand
AATCGCGACGACGTATTTCAGGTTGAAGATCCAGCGCGCGAGCATCTTCAGCGGCAGCGACATCATGCTGAGGAAGAGGAACACCGTCACGTAGTAGCGCGCCGCGCCGAGCTTCTCGAAATACGTCTTGAAGATCCCCCTGCCCAGAATCACGGGCAGGGCGAACACGTAGAACACCACGAGCAGGATGCCGAACAGCTCGCGCACCAGCGGATTGGTCGGGAGCGCCGTGCGGAAGCCGCGCACCCAGATGTACTCCGACAGGTTGACGTTGGTCAGCGCGGCGAGCTTGTGAATGTCCCAGAACTCGAACGGCCCGAAGAAGTTCCAGTTCGGCCCGCGCAGGAACGTGCCGAGCACGATGAGCGACGCCCACAGCACCGCGAAGCCGAACAGGAAGATCGTGATCTCCGCCTTCCGCTCCGTGAAGGTGAAGTAGCCGTTGCCTTTCGGGTTCTTGTCGATGTACGGGATGCAGATCAGCCCGACGATGATGAGGCTTGGCAGCACGACGCCGGCGAGCCACGGATCGAGGTAGACGAGCATCTCCTGCAGGCCGAGGAAGTACCAGGGCGCCTTCGACGGGTTCGGCGTGTTCGCCGGGTTGGCCGGCTGCTCGAGCGGCGCCTTGAGGAAGATCGACCAGACGATCAGCAGGACCGAGCACAGGATCAGCGAGATCAGCTCGGTGTAGACCAGATCCGGCCACACCCACACGCGATCGGATTCCGCCTTCTCGATCGGCCCCTGGCCCGCGGCAATCCGCCGGTCGTTCAGGACCCCCTCGCGAATGGAATACCAGACGAAGAAGACGAGCAGAAAGATCAGGCCGACGATCGGCACGTTGTCCGGCTTGGTCACGATCAGCCGGAAGTTGGGATCGAACGACCCGAAGAAGAAGAACAGGCCGAGCACGCCGAAGATCACGTAGCCGACGGTCTTGTGCGCGATCTGTTCGCGCTTCCAGACGACGACGGCGAGCGCGCCGACCGCCAGGAGGAAGAACAGCCGCGGGTCGGCTACCGCGTTAATCAGCCCTTTGATGAATCCCATCTCGCTGATCCTCGCAATTTGGAATTACAGCGGCCCCGAAATCCCGCCGTCCTTCCGGACGCGCCAGAAGTGGACGGCCATCAGCACGGCGATGCCGAGCGGCAGGCCGACGCAGTGCAGCACATAGAAGCGCAGCAGCGCGCCCTCGCCGACGAACGTCCCGCCCAGCAGCGCGAAGCGCGCATCGTCGGCCGCGTGAATCAGCGGCACGTCGCCGAGGCGCAGCAGCTGCGCGCCGGGGCCCTCGTGACCGAGGAACGGCGTCGCGCGCGCCATGTTCGAGCCGACGGTGATCGCCCAGATGGCCAGCTGATCCCACGGCAGGAGATACCCGGTAAACGACAGCAGCAGCGTGAGCACGAGCATGATGACGCCGATCGACCAGTTGAACTCGCGCGGCGGCTTGTAGCTGCCCGTCATGAAGACGCGGAACATGTGCAGCCACACCGTGATCACCATCGCGTGCGCGCCCCACCGGTGCATCTCGCGCATGATCCCCAGCGGCACGTGCTCGCGCAGCCCGACGATGTCGGTGTAGGCGTACTCGAGCGTCGGCCGGTAGTAGAACATCAGCAGCAGGCCGGTGAAGGTGAGCACGAGGAAGAGGAAGAAGCTGAGGCCGCCCATGCACCACGTGTAGCGCAGCTTCACGCCCGACTTCCGGATCCGCACCGGGTGCAGGTGCAGGAAGACGTTCGAGAGCATGACGAGCACGCGGCCGCGATCGGTGTCCGGACGATCGTGCCGGAAGACCGACGTCCAGACCTGCGTCTCCGTCAACCAGTTCCAGAACCGAGTTCCCGCTCCCTCTTTTGGGGCGACCGTCTTGGTATCTGCCATATGCCGTTTCTGGAGGGCGGGCCTTTCAGGCCCGCCGCGCCGGCGACCCTGAAAGGGTCGCCCTACAAAACGCCCGGCGACCCTGACAGGGCCGCCCTACACCGTTACGCCTTGAGGAACGCCTCCGGGTCCGTCCATTGGCCCAGCTCGCGTTGGAAATGGCGGCTCTTGTCGACGAGGATCTGGCCGTCCTCGGCGAGCACGATGCGGACGCGCTCGAGCGGCCGCGGCGCGGGCCCTTCGAAGTTCACGCCCGTCAGGCGGAAGCCGCTGCCGTGGCACGGGCACTTGAACTTGTTCTCCGCCGACAAATAGTTC
>QHWK01000264.1 GCA_003223775.1 Acidobacteriota bacterium | reverse complement strand
GAGATCGGCGGCCTTGAGGAACTGATCGCGCGGGATGCCGGTGATCCGCTCGACCATCTCCGGCGTGTACCGCGAGTACTGCTGTTTCAGCAGCTGAAACACGGATCGCGGGTGCTGAAGCGTCACGTCATAGGCGACGTTCGGCGGCAGCGACGCCGAGCCTGAGCCTGTCGAAGGCTCGTAATTCCACGTCGACTTGTCGTAGGCGTGCGTCGACGGATCGAATCCGGAATACAGACCGTCCTCGGGCAGCTTGAATCCGTCTTTGACGATAAAGGCGGCGTTCGTGTAGTTGACCAGGTAGTCGTGCGCGAGACGGTCGTTCTGAATCGCGTAGTCGATCAGACCGCCTAGAAAGGCGATATCCGCGCCGGCGCGAATCTGGAGAAACAGATCGGCGTTGGCAGCCGTCCGCGTGAAGCGCGGATCGACGACGATCATCTTCGCGTTGCGCTGCAGCTTGGCTTCAATCGGCCACTTGAAGCCGCACGGATGGTTCTCGGCCGGGTTGCCGCCCATGATCAACATCAAGTCGGTGTTCTTGATGTCGATCCAGCCGTTGGTCATTGCGCCGCGTCCGAACGTGGGCCCCAAACTGGAGACCGTCGGCCCGTGTCAAACCCGGGCCTGGTTTTCCAGGCCTACCACCCCCAGACTGCGCATCGTCTTGACGACGAGATAATTCAGCTCGTTCGTGTCGGTGCAGCCGCCCGCCCACGCGATGCTCTCGCAGCGGTTCACAGTCCGCCCTCGAGAATCTTTTGCCGTGAACGTTGCGTCGCGGGTCTTCTTGACCGCACGCGCGATCTCGTCGACGGCTCTCTCCCAGTCGATGTCGTCCCAGTGGTCGGAGCCTGGACGCCGCACCTGCGGCTTGAGCAGACGTCGATCGTTCAGGATGTCTTGCTGCAGCGACGCGCCTTTCGGGCACAGGGTGCCGCGATTGATCGGGTGATCGGGATCGCCTTCGACGTGAACGACTTGCGGAACGGCGTTCTTCGCGCGATCGCCGAGCGTGTGAATGATGACGCCGCAGCTCACCGAACAGTACGGGCAGGTGCTGCGCGTCTCGCTGGTCCGTGAAATCTTGAGGGTCTTCGCCTGCGCGCGGATGGGCGCGGTCTCGAAGCCAAACGCGGTCAGCGCCGTTCCACCGGCAACCGCTGATTGGATGAACGCGCGCCGGGACATCTCCATGTCACCCCTCCAGCTGATGCTTGCAGCGTTCCGGGTCAACAGAGGCACAAAGGCCCGCTACCGGTGTGCAACGCAAATGCCAGCGGGCTCTCGAGGCGGACGCTACGGCGATCGCGTGAGGATGCGACCGTGCGGTGCGGCGCAGGGCCCACAGCGGTCGAAAACGCGTCTCCCGCGCAGGTACGTGCGCTCGACGATCCCGTACAGATGCCGGCCTAAGTACGGCGTAAAGATGCGGCCTTCGAGAGATTCCTCCTGAACCTTCCACCGAGCGTCTGGATTCATGACGATCAGATCGGCATCGAAGCCCACGTCGACGACGCCCTTTCGACTGAGGCCCGCAAGCCGCGCGGGATTCCGGCACATCCATTCGGCGATGTGCGCAAGCGTGTAGCCGCGCGCCCGCGCCTCGGTCCACGTGGCCGGCAGACTGAGTTGGAGCGACGAGATGCCGGGCCGCGCCCGTGTGAAATCATCGGGCGCGTTCGCCGTCGGCGCCGCGGCGGGCGAATGATCGGATACCACCATCTGAATGAGGCCGCCCGCCAGCGCCGCCCACAGCAACTCGCGATTCTCGCGCTCGCGGATCGGCGGCGCGCACGTGAACGCCGTGGCGCCGTCGCCGATCTCGTCGGCGACAAAAGACAGGTAATGCGGACAGGTTTCCGCGCTGACCGGGAGCCGCGCGGATCGCGCGTGGAACAACGGCGTGAGCGCGTCGGACGACGAGAGGTGAACGATGTGCGTCGCCGTCCGGAATTCGCGGCACAGGTGAGAGTCGCGCGAGCAGGCCGCCGCCGGCGCGCTGCTTCGCCTGTGCGGCAGCGATTGGTCCCGGCAGCTCGGCGTGAACCAGCAGCGGCACGCCGAGCCTGGTGATCGCGGGCATTGCCACGCGCAAGTTGGAGTCCGACACCGCCGGATATTCGCTGGCGTCGGATGCCACGAGCGCGCACATGAAGCCGAAGACGCCGGCCTCGAACATCGGCGCAAGCTCCCGCTCGTTGCCCGGCGCGAGGCCGCCCCACAAACCGACGTCGACGTGACACGCCGCCGCAGCGGCCTCTCGCTTGACACCCACGGCAGCCGCCGTCGTCGTCGGCTGGATGCCGTGGAACGGCATGTCCAGCAGCGTCGTCACCCCGCCTGCGGCGGCCGCGCGCGTCGTGATCTCGAACGCGTCGGACGTCGTGCGGCCAGCGGCCGACACGCGGACATGCGTATCGACGACGCCCGGCATCACGGCTGCGTCGCCGGCCTCGTCGACCGGGCATCCCTCCGGCACATCGTCGAACGCGAGGACGCCGACGATCTTTCCGCCGCGAATGTGAACTGACGCCGGTCGCGTCCCGCCGGCCGTGATCACGCGGCGGCTGCGGACAATCAGGTCGAGCGGGAATGGCACGTGCGGTTACAGGCCGACGAGATTCAACTCGATCTTCACGTATCCGTGCTCGTCGGCCCACACGTCGAGCGGCGCGCTGGCGACTTCGTCGACGAGCGGCACTGCGGTGCCCAGACGCGTCAGGTCTATGCCTTTCAAGTAGTGCCGGCAGGTATCGCACGCCTCGACGCGGACGTGATCGAACGCGGGCGAATGAAAGTATCCGAGCTTGTGCTCCGCTTCCTCCCCGCAGTGCGGACAGACCACGCGTCGAAACGGCCACGACGTCAGACACGTCGCGCACTGGAGCGAGCGGCCCGCGCCTTCGAGCGCCGCGTCACCCGCGCCGCGAAACATCGAGAGTTGCGGCGGGCCGCCGCAAAAGGGGCACCGCGCGTCGGCCCGCGGCACATCGCGGCCCACGGGCGCGACGCCGGTTTCGGCGAGCCGCCCGGCGTAGGGCTGCACGATCGCCTTCGCGAAGAACTGACGGTCCGACGGCGCTCGCCAGAACGCCGTCAGCGCGCGCTCGACGCGATCGCCGCCGCCCTCGAGCAGCATGCGCGCTTCGGTCGCGAGGGATTCCGGCGCGGCCTCCGCCACCGCGTGCACCATGGCCGGCAGGTAAGATCGCAGCGCCGGCAGATCGGAGCCGAGATCCCCCGACGGCCGCCAGCCGGTACGCGTGGCCAGCCGCTCGTCCAGATCGCCCTGCGCGCGGAGCACGACGGCATAGAACGCCACGAGGGACGTCGACGCGGTGTTGTCCGCGGACAGATCCTCCGCCCGTTGCACGCGGCGCCGCCAGATCTCGCGCATGCGCGGATGATACCGCTCGGAGCCCCGGGACGGCTCGCGCCGCACACGCGTCGGAAGTTCGCGCGGACAGGCGCCGTCCCGCGCCGGCGTCCATCAGTCCGATGCGGGGCGCTCGGTGACGGGCGTGTCCGGCGCGCCCGGCAACGCGGCTTTGGCGCCGCCGGCCGCTTCACCTTTGATGAGCGCGTCGAGGCTGGCGTACGCGTAGATGGTGGGCGCGCGATTCAGCATCAGGCCGCCCGTGTCGGCCGTGGGTCCATAGGTGCTGTGAAGGGCGTGCCCCCGCATGCGGAGGAGGGCCGTCTGCTGCCCGCGGTGGTGCGCCGTGTGCGTCAGACGGCGCGTCATGATCCACGCGTGGGAGCGGCGCACGTCAAAAAACGCCGCTTCTTCCTCCCACCAGGCGTCGGGCTTCGCGCGCAGCGCCGTCACGCGTTTGCCGCTGTCTTCGGCATACCGCTTCATGAACTCGAAACGGGTCTCTCGGTCCGGCAACGGCGGCGCAGCCACATCGATGCCCAGCATGGTGCGAAACCAGAGATCCTCGCTGACACATTGATGCACCATCTGCTCGTGCACGCTGCGCCCTCGCGCATCGGTCCGGCACGGCCGCACCGGCAGATCCGCGTCGTCGAACTCGCTCCAAACGCTGACGACCTTGATGCATTCGGTTTCGTACGTGTCTGCGAGAAAATGGTATTTCATGAAGTCGGCGTCCCGGTTATTTTTTGCGTCCCGCTCGTCGCGCCGCCCAATACTTCTTCATCCGTGCGCTGACAGCTCTTCGCGCCGCCGCGGACATCCGTCGGCGCGTCCGAGGCATCCGGTCAATTGTGGCTGCCGGTTCTGCTGACAGGTCTATCTGCCGCCCCCGCGAAGCAGTACGGGTCCTGAGATGCGGGAAATCATTGATTAACCGTGCAATCTCAGCCCTGAGCTCCTCGTACCGGTGCTCCGCACCTTTCCGGGCCATATCCAGAATGTGAGATGAATGCTTCGCCATGTGCCTCCACTTGATTTCGAATTCTATACGACGCGCGTGGGATTCGTGCCGCGCGGCGTTCGCGTCGGCCTCGTGTACGCGTCGTACATCTCACCGTCCAACATTTTCTGCCGTTCAGTCGTCATCCGTCGACGGTATCACGCTGAAGATCGCGCGGTGTGACGCGGCGGTGCTGCTATACGGTTTGTATCCTTCGGTCCGCGCCCCGAGGCGCGATCGACGAGGACTCCGCACACCCATCCGAGCATGGCCCCACCGACGACGTCCAACGGATAGTGGACCCCGAGGTACACACGTGAGTACGCGATCGACACTGCCATCGCCCACCAGGCGATACGCGCTGCTGGCGCGATGCGCGAGAGCACATACAATCCGGCGAACGCGTTGGCAGCGTGGCCGGACGGAAACGACGCATCGTCGGGACGACCGCCGATGATCGGGATGTCAGGTGTCGACACGAACGGGCGGTCGCGATCAATGAGAGGTCTCAGCAGGTGATTGGCCAGCAAGGATGCCAGCGCTATCGTGAGGACCAACCGAAGAAAACCGGACAGCCGTACGCGCCTCGTCAGCATCAACGTCAGTCCGATGGCCAACCACACGCTACCGCTTCGACCGGCGACACTGACGATCCACATGATCGAATTCAGCGCTTCCAACCGGTGCGTCACGATCCAGAAGCGCAGCCAGTGATCGAGCTGCACGACTTCACGCACGTCAGGCGCGCGGAGGCGCGCTCGGAGCCTTCGGCTCGACACCCGTCATCTGCCGCAACAGGTGCAACATCTCGATCGGCAACGGAAAGATGATCGTCGAGTTCTTCTCCGAAGCAATCTCCGTGAGCGTTTGCAGGTATCGCAGGGTGATTGCGACCGGCTGCGCGGCAATGACCGCCGCGGCCTGGGACGGCCATGGCCCGCTGCATGTCCGCCGGCAGGTCGACGTACTTGACTTCGACGGCCGATACCTTGATGCCCCACGGTTCGGTCCGATCATCGAGAATGTGCTGCAGCTGCTGGTTCAGACGCTCGCGCTGCGACAGGAGATCATCGAGCTCCACCTGTCCGAGCACGCTTCGCAACGTCGTTTGGGACAACTGCGACGTCGCATAGTTGTAGTTCTCGACCTCGACAACCGCCTTGCGCGGGTCCATCACGCGGAAGTACACGACCGCGCTCACTTTCACCGATACGTTGTCGCGCGTGATGACGTCCTGCGGCGGCACTTCGAAGACCACCGTGCGCAACCCCACCCGCACCATCCGGTCGATTGGGGCAAACACGAGGATGACGCCCGGCCCCTTCGGACGCGCCAACAGTTTGCCCAGGCGGAAAATCACGCCGCGCTCGTACTCCGCCAGAATCTT
>QHWK01000139.1:5144-17358 GCA_003223775.1 Acidobacteriota bacterium | reverse complement strand
ATGCCGTCGATGACTGCCGTCGCCACGCTACTTCGCCGGCGCTTCGCCGCGCAGCGGCCGGCCGGCGCGCACATCGTCGCACAGCATCTGGATCGCATTGAGCGCATCGGCGCCCACGTTCGCGTACCGCTCGGCGCGATCGTCGATCGCGGACGCGAGATAGCCGATCGCCGCGGCCATGGATCGCACGCGGCCGTCGAGCCATGGCCCGCCCCCGAGGCCGCCGATCACGGGAATCGTCACCGCGGCGACGACGGCGGGGCCGGCCGTCGGCCCGGAGTGTCTGAAATCGAGCAGCGACGCGCCGGCCGCTTCGAGCGCTCGCGCCTGGTCGACGAGGCGCGCCGTCCCGGCCGCGTCAGCGTCGCCTGCCACACCAAGCTGCGCCCAGACGGGAATACCCGCGTGCACGACCGCGCGCAGCGCGTCGTGCGAGCAGACGGCGGCGTCGATCTTGACGAGGTCCGCCCCGCCGTCTCTTGCAAGGCGTGTTGCGGCGCGGAGCGCCGCATCATCGCCGGCTTCCAGCTCGCGCATCGGCACGTCGCAGCTCACGAGCGCGCGCGCGACGCCGCGCCGGACGGCCTGGCAGACGAGCAGCATCTGCTCGAGCGTGACGTCCGACTCGCGGCGCTGCGCCCACAGCGTGACGCCGACCGAATCGCCGGCCGACACGATGTCGACGCCCGCGCGATCGGCGACCTGCGCCATCTGATAGTCGTAGACGACGGCCGCGACGATCTTGCGGCCGTTCGGCTTCATGCGCTGCAGCGCCGCAACGCTCGCCATGTGTCGACGTCATGATAGCGGAAACGACTCATGCGCCTCGCGCCGGGACTCGGTACTCGGGATTTGGGATTCGGGATTCGGGATTCGCGCGACGCGCGTCAGACGGCGATGCGCGCGGTTCGATCGAACGCGCGCGGCGAGGCGACGGCCTCGGCCTTCGGGCCGAGCGGCTGATGCGCGGCGATCACCTGCTCGGCCGCGGCGCTCGAGAGCGGACGCGCGAAGAGGTATCCCTGCGCGTGCGTGCACCCGAGGCGCACCAGTTCGCGCGCCTGGCTGTCGCTCTCGATCCCTTCGGCGACGACGCTGGTGTTGAGCGTGCGCGCGAGCGCGAGAATGCTCTCCACGATCGCCGGACGGTCCGACCCGAGGTCGAGGCTCCGCACGAACGAGCGATCGATCTTCAGCGCGTCGACCGGGAACTTGTGCAGGTGGCTGAGCGACGAATAACCGGTGCCGAAGTCGTCGAGGTAAATCTTCACGCCGAAGTCGCGCAGCTCGCTGAGCAGCTTGGCCGCCGACGTCGGGCTGTCCATCAACGCCGTCTCCGTGATCTCGAGGCGGAGATCGCGCGGCTGCAGCTTCGCCGCGTGCACGGTCTGCTCGACCAGGTGCAGGAAGCTGTGCTGCATCAGCTGACGGCCCGACACGTTGACCGTGATGTAGTCGAGGCCCGAGTCCGGGTACTGGCGCTGCCACTCGGCGAAGGCGTGGCACGCCTGCTGGAGCACCCACGTGCCGAGCGACTCGATGAGCCCGAGCTCCTCGGCCATCGGCACGAAGGTCGCCGGCGACACCGGCTCGCCGTTGCGCGTCCAGCGAATCAGCGACTCAAAGCCGACGCACATGCGCGAGGCCAGCAGCACAATCGGCTGGTAGTGCACCTCGAAGTCGTTGTTGTTGATCGCCTGGCGCAGATCGTTCTCGAGGCCGAGGCGATCGCGCGTGCGCGCGTGCATGTCGGCGTCGAACAGCTCGTGCCGCGCCTTGCCGCGCGACTTCGCGTGGTACATCGCCGTGTCGGCGTCGCGCATGATCTCTTCGGGGTTGTCGTAGTGCGACTGGCCGAACGCGATGCCGATGCTCGCCGACGTGAAGACCTCGCGCCCCGCGATCGAGAACGGATCGGCGAACACCTTCTGGATGCGGAACGCGATCGCGTTGGCCTGCTGCGGATCGCCGATCGCGTTGAGCAGGATGGCGAACTCGTCGCCGCCCAGCCGCGCGAGCGCGTCGCCCTGCCGCAGGCACGACTCGAGCCGCCGCGCCACCGCCGTCAGCAGCTCGTCGCCGACGAGATGGCCCAGGCTGTCGTTCACCACCTTGAAGCGATCGAGATCGAGATAGAGCGCCGCGAACGAGTCGCCGACGCGCTGCCGCTTGACGTCGGCGAGCCGCCGGCCCAGGCGCTCGACGAAATCCGCGCGGTTGCAGAGGCCGGTGAGCGGATCGCGGAACTCCGTGCGCAGCTGCTCCTTCGCCGCAACGCGCTCGGTCGTGTCGGTGAGCGATCCGGCGATGCGCACCGGTTTCTGGTTGGCGGCGCCGCGCGCGGCCACCCCGCGGCACAGGAAGCGCCGATAGGTGCCGTCCTCGTGCCGGATCCGGTGCTCGTGCTCGAGGTGATCGGTCGCGCCGGAGAGGTGCGCGTCGAGCGCCTCCTTGAACGCCGCGACGTCCTCAGCGTGCACGCGCGACAGCCACTGGTCCGCCTTGCCGGCGCCGGCGGCGGCCGGCAGGCCCAGCATCGCCTTCCAGCGGCCCGACGCGTAGAACGCCTGCGTGCGGAAATCCCACTCCCACAAGCCGTCCTGCGCGCCTTCGGCGGCGAGCGTCAACCGCTCTTCGGCGCGTTTGAGCGCCTGCTCGGCCAGCGCGCGCTCGGTGATGTCGAGCCACAGCAGCGTCGCGCCGCCGGCGGCCGGGAGAATCGTCACCTCGAGCACGCGCGCGCGCGTCGGCGACGACAGCGGGAGCGGCGACAGCGATCGCGCGCTGCGGCTCGTCCTCGCCTCGTCGATCGCGCGCGGCAGCGGCGTCTGCGCGAGCGCCGGCACCGCCGACGCGAGCGTGCACCCGACCGCGCGCTCGCGCGGACACTCGAGGAGGCGCTCGAGCGCGTCGTTCCAGACGGTGACGCAGCCGGCGCCGTCGAGGACCGCCATGCCCTGGTTGAGCGAGTCGATCACCTGGCGGCGGCGGTCGTCGGCGGCGGCGCGCGCGAGCGCCGCGGCGTACGCGCGCTGCGCACAGAAGAGCGGAATCGCGGCGGCCGGCAGCAGCTGCCACGCGCCGCGGTTCACGATTTCGACGAGGCCCGCGGCGATGCCGGCGGCGACGAAATACGTCGGCGCGCAGCGCGGAATGGCCGCCATCCAGGATCGATTGAAGGGCTCGTCGTTCACGACCGGCGCGATCGCTTCCGCGACGGCGATCTTCACGAACGCGTAGACACCGACGGCGCCCGCAATCGGCGCCGCCTGCATCGGCCACGCGCTCGCGTCGACGAGGCCGCCGATCGCGCTGTATGCGAGCCAGGCCGCTTCGGTGGCGATGAGGATGCCGCCGCAGCTCACGACCGTTCGGCGCAGCGGGATCAGCCGGTCGGGAAAGGCGATCGCCCGCGCGACGATGCCGATGGCCGCGAGGCCGAGCGCGGCATTGCCGCCAAACAGGATCAGCGCGCAGAGATCGCCGACAAACGACGGCGTCATCGTGCCGCGGTCGTCCGCGCCGGCCGGCGCCGCGGCAACCGTGGCCAGCACGATCGCGGCGAAGACGAGGCCGGCGAATTCGCGGACGTGGTCCGGCTGCGGCCAGCCGTTCAGCGCGAGGAAGACTGCCCCGCCCGTGGCCACGGCGGCAAACACCGCCACGCGTACATACTGAGAAAACGTGCGCATCAGGAGCTCGTAACTGGCGCTTGGCGAGATAGATCCACCTGATCGCAGGAGCAATGCCCGGACCAGGGCGCGACTTGTGCCCTAACTGAATAACACTGAAGGCGTTACGCGGTATTTTCGCATTTCTCGCGCCGTGTCGCTCGTGTCCCGAACCGGCACACCCTTGCACGAGAATGGCGGTCGGCGACAATGGTGCGGGACGCCATGCAGACACGGGTTCGGGCGGCCGGAATTCTCCTCGCGATCGCGTCGGTGGCCGCGGCGGTCGTCGCCGAGCGGCTCCAGCCGATCGAGAGCCTCGCGCGCGTCCGCGTGATCGTCACGACGAAGGCGGCATCGACGTCGATCACCGCGGCGGGCGCGACGATCGCCAGCTACATCGCGACCGTCGACAGCGGACCCCCGTCCGCTACCGTCAGCCGCACCGGCCGCGCGCTGCAACTGACGCGCAACGTCGCCGGCCAGACCGCGGAAGCGCGGTTCGACGTCGTGCTCGCCGACGTCTCGCCCGGCACGCCGATCACCTGGAGCCTCGCCGCCGACTCGAGCGCCGAGACGCAGATCGCGGTGTACTCGCTCGCCGACCTGACGCGTCCGGCGCTCGTCGATCGCTTCAGCGCCACGACATCAGCACAGGTGCCGGCGCAGTTCACGACGGACGCCGCATTTGTCGCGCGGCCGCCGTCGATTCGCATGACGCCGCTTCTGCCGCGCCTCGTGCTGGCGTTCTACTACCCGTGGTACACCGCCGAGACGTGGAGCGATCCGCAGATGGCGGATCGGCCGCTGCGCATCTACTCCACCGAGGCGCCGCCGGATGTGAACGCGCAGGCGGTCATGGCGCGCGCCGCGGGAATCGACGCGTGGGTGGTCTCGTGGCAGGGGCTCGAGGCGGGCAGCGGTTTCAACGATCGCCGCATGCGCATCGCGCTCGACGCGGCGCGCGCCGCCGGCATGCGCGCCTGCGTGTACACGGAAACCTACGTCGCCAACCCGACCAACGACGCCTCGCGCGGCATCGATCCGCGCACGCTGTTCGAGTGGCTCGCCGACATCGTCGATTTGTACGGCAGCCATCCGGCGTATCTTCGCGTCGGCGGCCGGCCGGTGATCTTCACCTACGCGGCGTCGCTGCTGCCGCAGGCGGACTGGGCCGAGGTGATGGCGCGGCTGCGCACGAGCGGACGCGATCCGCTGATCATCGGCGACTTCGTGCGCTCGACGCTCCTCGAGCCGTTCGACGGCGAGTATCAGTACTCGAACGTCTTCTCGTCAGGCGACGCGCTCGCCGACGTCGTGCGCGCCGAGAGCCTGCGCGTGCGCACGTTCAACCTGCTGCGCGAGGGCGATCGCCGGCGCGTGTGGGTCGCGTCGGTCACGCCGGGCTTCGACGACAGCCACCTCGTCGATCGCAGGACGCCGCGAATCATCGACCGATCGAACGGGGCCGTTTACGACGATCAGTGGTCGAAGGCCGTCGACACCGGCGCCGACTGGGTCGTCGTCACGAGCTGGAACGAGTGGTGGGAGAACACCGAGATCGAGCCGGGCCGGCGCTACGGACGCGCGTATCTCGAGCGGACGAAGTTCTGGGCCGACGCGTTCAAGTCCACGTCCGGCGCGATTCCCGCAATCCGCTAGCGCAATTCCACTTCAGTGGGGCCCGTCTGGTATAGTCCGCCATACCTTCCGACATAGTGCTGTCCGGCGCTCTTCGACTTTCGAAAGGGTGAACGGTGAACGGATATCGAAGCGTGTCGCTGTGCGTCTTGTCGCTGATCATCGCGCTCGGTGAAGTGCCGATGCGGGCTGCGCCCGTCGCGGTTGGCGCGCTGGCGGCCGGCAGCTTCGGCGACGCGAGCGGCCACTCGGCGCAGTCGCATCTGGTCTACGCCGCGAACGCCGGCGTGTGGTGGCTCTTCACGCTGACGTCGAGCGCCGACTCGGTCGGCGGGCCGAACCACATCGTCAAGGCGTACCGATCGTCCTCGCCGGATCTCGCCACGGCAACGTGGACGGCGGCGACCGACAGCCCCGGCGCGACGACGAGCGTGACGAGCGGCTGCGTGAGCTGCTTCATGGGCGGCGGCCGCGCGCTCGGCGTCGCCTACATGAACGTCGGCGGCGCCGATGTGATTCACGCCGAAGTGGCGCTCGCCGCCGATGGACAGGACGGGCTCACCGCGCACATCCGTGCCACGGTCACCGCGACGACGATCGGGTGGGAGAGCTGGAACTATCACGACGAGCCGGCGGCCACGTGGACGCTCCCCCGCAGCGTGGCGCTCGGCGTCTCGACCGGCGGCTTCATCCATTCGGCGGGACCGACGCTGCAGCAGGAAGTGGACGCCAACGCGCGCAAGTCGCTGCACGCCGACACGAGCGCGGCGTGGACGAGTGGATTCTCGTCGGTGGCGGTGATCGACAACAGCATGCCGCACCAGAACAATGCGTTCGCGTTCGCGCCGCTCGCGAGCGACGCGATGCTGGCCGTCTACGACAACGGCGCCGGCACGGAGCCGTCGCTCACGAACCTGCGGTATACCCGATCGAATGCGGACGGCTCGTGGCCCGGCGTCGTCGTTGGGTCGCAGAACGGCGGCGACGGCAACGTGTTCGCGTCGGACGCGACGATCGATCAGAACGACTGGGCGCTCGTCGCGATCGGGCCTGCGGACATCTACGCATTCCGGCGGAACGCCGCCGGCACCGGCGTCGACGCGGCCGTGTACGCGCCGGCGACGAACGCGTGGTCGGCGTTCCCGGCGCCGCCGAACGTCGCACCGGGCCAGGCATTTCCGAGCGGCGCGGGCCTCTTCGGCGCGACCGACGGCGCGAGCATCTGGCTGTTCGCCGTCGGCTCCGACGCGGCGGGCACGATTCTCTCGACGCGGCATGACGCGTCGGGCTGGACGCCGTGGACGGCGGTGCCGGGCACCGACAGCGGCACGCACGCGCGCCGCTACATCGCCGGGTACCCGCGCGTCGCCGCGAATCAAATCGGATTGATGTGGACCGAAGGCAGCGGACCGTACGACGTCGTCGCCACGTCGATGGCCGCCGGCGACAGCGTCGCGCCGCAGGTTGCGGTGACGGCGCCCGCCGACGGATCGACCGTGTCGGGTCCCGTCACCATACAAGCCGACGCGTCGGACAACGTTGCCGTGGCCGGCGTCACGTTTCAGATCGACGGCGCGCCGCAAGGGCCGGCGCAGACGAGCGCGCCGTACCAGCTCACGTGGGATTCGACCACGGTGCCAAACGGCACGCACACGATCGCGGCCGTGGCCGCCGACGCCGCCGGCAACACGAGCTCGGCGAGCGTGACGGTCAGCGTCTCCAATCAACCCGACACGACGCCGCCGACGCTCACGAACGTGACGGTCTTCTCCGTGACCGCGACGTCGGCGTCGATCAGCTGGACGACCAGCGAGCGCGCGACGAGCCGCGTGGACTTCGGCGAGACGCTCGCCTACGGCGCCGCCTCGAGCGACGCGGCGCTGACGACGGCGCACGCGCTGACGATGACCGGGCTGCGATCGGGAACGACGTACCACTCCCTCGCGTCGTCTGCCGACGCGGCGGGTAACGTCGGAGCGGCGACCGACGGAACGTTCACGACGCCGGCCGTCGATACGACGCCGCCGGCCGTCTCGATTGCCGCGCCGTCGAACGGTGCGACGGTGTCCGGTACAGTCAACGTCTCGGAGAACGCGACCGACGACACGCGCGTCGCCGGCGTGCAGTTCCTCCTCGACGGCGCGAACCTGGGCGTCGAGGTGACCGCAGCGCCGTACACGATCGCGTGGACGACGACGACGGCCGCCAACGGCGCGCACGCCCTCACCGCTCGCGCGCGCGATGCGGCAGGCAATCAGGCGACGTCGGCCGCGGCGACCGTTGCCGTCGCCAACGTCACACCGCCGTCGGTCGACTTCGTCGTTTCGGCCGATCAGACGAATTCGAGAACGGTGAGGACGAACAAATTCTCGACGACGACGGCGAACGAGCTGCTGCTCGCGTTGGTCGGCGCCGGCGACGCGGGGGGCGCGAACAGCGTGACGAGCGTCAGCGGCGGCGGCCTCGCGTGGACGCTCGTGCTGCGCACCAGCGCGCAGCGCGGCTCCGCGGAAATCTGGCGCGCGTTCACGGCCGTTCCGCTGAGCAACATGGTCGTCCAGGCGCAGCTGGCGCAGGGCGCGCCCGCCTCGCTCACCATCGTCGGCGTCTCGCGCGTCGACACGTCGGCGGGCAACGGGGCGGCCGCGATTGGCGCTGCCGCATCGGGCAGCGCCGGCGCCGGCGCTCCGTCAGCGGCGCTCGTCACGACGCGCAACAACTCGCTGGTCTTCGGCGTCGGCAACGACGGGACGGCCTCGGCGCCGCGGTCGGTCGGATCGGGCCAGACGCTGCTGCATCAGTTCCTGAGCGGCAGCCGGACGGCCTGGATGCAGCAGATCACGAGTCCGGTCGCGGCGAGCGGCACGACGGCGATCGTCAACGACGTCGCGCCGATCGCCGATCGCTACAACCTGACGATCTGCGAGGTGCGCGGACGGCTGCAGTAGCGCGCGAGCCGCCGCCGGCCGACGCGCCGCATCTCTCTCGCAGCCTCTCGCGACGCGATCTGATCGTCTACGGCCTGCTGTTCATCGGTCCGCTCGCGCCGGTCGGCGTCTTCGGCGTGCTCGACGCGCGCACGAACGGCGCCGTGGCGCTCGTCTACGTGCTCGCGACGATCGCGATGGCGTTTACCGCGTGGTCGTACGCGGAGATGTCCGCCGCCATTCCGCACGCCGGCTCCGTCTTCGCGTACGTCACGCAGGGCATCGGCCCGAGAGCCGGCTTTCTCGCCGGCTGGATGGCGATGCTCGACTACCTGCTCATTCCGTCTGTCGCGTATCTGTTCTCCGGGATCGCGCTCCACGCGCTGGTGCCGGCGATTCCGGCCTGGGCGTTCACCATCGCCGCGTTCGCGATCACGACCTCGCTCAACCTCGCCGGCGTCGGCGTGGCCGCGCGCGCGGGCTTCGTCGTCCTCGCCGCCGAGATCGCGATGCTGGCGGCGTTCGTCGTCTCCGCGATCGTCGTGCTCGCCGTCCATGGGCCGGCGCGACCGTGGTCGGCGCCGCTTGCCGGCATGGCCGACGTGCGCGTGGGCACGATTGCGGGCGGCGTGTCGATCGCCGTGCTCTCGTATCTCGGGTTCGACGCGATCGCGTCGTTCGCAGAGGAATCGTCGGGCGACTCGCGGCAGGTCGGCTCGGCGATTTTCTTCTGTCTCGCGGCGGCCGGCGTGCTGTTCGTGGCGCAGTCGTACCTCGCCGCCGTGCTGAGCCCGATCGATCCGGCGGCGCTCGCCGCGCGGCCGGCCGCGCAGGGGACGGCGTTCTACGATCTCACGCGGCAGGCCATCGGGCCGCCGCTCGCCACTGCGCTTGCGGCGACGAAGGCGATCGGTCCGGCGTTCGCCGCGATGGCGGGCCAGGCCGCCGCGGCGCGGCTGCTGTTCGGGATGGCGCGCGACGGCGGCCTGCCGCGCGCGCTCGCCACGATCGATCGCCGCCGCGGTGTGCCGCGCGCGGCGCTCCTCAGCGCCGGCGCGCTGACACTCGTCGTCGCGGTGGCGCCGCGCGGGCGGCGCATGGCATCGTGCCGCTCGCGGGCGCGGCGATCACCGTATCGGTGCTGGCCGCCGCGAGCGCGGCGGCCACGCGTGCCGGCATCGTGTGGCTCGCCGCCGGCATGATTACGGCACTTTATCGAGCCCCTCGGTCATCTCGATATATGTCCCCCACGGATCGGTGATGAACGCGATCGCGATGCCGAGCGCCGGCACTTTCCGGTAGGGCACGGCGAGCGTGATCCCGTCGGCTTCGAGCTTCTTGCAGAACGCCTCGAGGTCCTTCACCTCGAAGCCGATGTGATCGAGCGCGCGCCCCTGCGTGCCGACCACGGGATCGGCCGACGGCGAGAAGTTCAGCGCCACGCCGGGCAGATCGGCCGCCGGAAACGCGCCGCCGCTGCGCGGCTTCGCGCCGAACGTCTTCACGTACCACGCCTGCATGTCGGTGTTCTTCGGGTTGAAGAAGTGGACGTGGTGCAGCGCGATCGGGATCGTCTGCTGCTTCGCTTCGACGAACTCCACTTTCACGTCGTCCGGGCCGAGCGCGAACGCGATCGACGCGCCGCCCGGCTGCAGCGGACCGGCGATGTCGTCCTTCACCTCGCGGCCCGGCGCTTCGGTGCTCGTGATCATCTGGAAGCCGCCGGCCTTGACCTTGTCGACCATCTGCCGCAGGTTCGGCACGGAGAAGCCGATGTGGTTCACGGTGGTTCCGCGCGTGCCGCCCGCGGGCGCCTGGTTGGTGCGGAAGAAGATCAGCACGTTCGGGAACTCGACGATCTCGGCGTTGTTGGTGCCGATCGTGATCGCCTTGCCGCCGAGCGTGTCGACGAAGAATTTCTTCTGCGCCGCCATGTTCGTCGTGTTCAAGTGATGGTGGCCGTACACGATCGGGCCGTTTTTGGCCGCCGCGAGCTGCGCGGAAGCGTTCGACGCAGACGCCAGCACCAGCAGCGCCGCGGCGATCGACGCGATGCGCGTTCGTTTCATTCCTCTCCTCCAGTCGCGCGAGCTCACGTTTCCTTCCAGGGGTTGGTGGCGAACACCGCCAGCTCCGGCCACAGCGCGCGGCGGGGCATGTCGAGCGCGGCCATGATTGTCGCGGCGATGTCGGCCGCATACAGCTTGTTCGGGTTGTTGCGCCCGGTGGCGCCGCCGAAGTGCGTCTGCACTTCCGATGGGCAGACGCAGGTGACGCGAATGCCGTGCGGCCGCAGCTCCGCCTGCCAGCACTGGCTGATGCCGCGCACCGCCCACTTGCTCCCCGCGTACGCCGTCGCCGCGGGCGCGCCTTTCATCCCGGACGTCGAGGCGATGTTCACGATGTCGCCCGCGCCTCCTGCCTTCAGGAGCGGCACGACGCGATTGGTGATGTCCACGAGGCCGAAGACGTTCGTCTCGAACATCTTCCGCATCGCGTCGACGTCCATCGCGCCGATCTCCGCCCGGTAGGCGTACGCGGCGTTGTTGACGAGGACGTCGACGCCGCCCATCCGGTCGCGACACGCGTCGACCGTGCGCGCGTTGTCGGCGCTCACCGAGACGTCGGCGCGCAGCCCGTGCGCGCCGGTCTTTTTCGCCACCGCGTCGATCAGCGGCTCGTTGCGTCCGGTGAAGACGACCGCATGGCCGGCCGCGCGCGCCTGCTCGACGATTGCCGCGCCAATCCCCTGGCTGCCGCCGGTGACGAGAAACCGCCGCTGGTCCATCGATTCCTTCCTTCGCCCTACTTCGCGCCTTTCAGCTGCGCGTAGACCATGCTCACGAACCGATCGGCGCTCGTGCCCGCGCCGGCCCGCTCGAGCCCGCCGGGCACCTTCGCGTCGTACGGCGCCGTCACCTTCGCGGCGAGAACGTCCTGCTCGCTCTTGCCCTGTGCGATCAGCTGCTGCACGCGCGCCTGCACGGCGCGAATCATGTCGCGGTAGGGCACGATCTCCGATCGCGTGATGATCGTGCCGTGGCCGGGGACGAGCTTCGTCG
Source organism: Acidobacteriota bacterium (assembly GCA_003223775.1). Classification (GTDB taxonomy): domain Bacteria; phylum Acidobacteriota; class Vicinamibacteria; order Vicinamibacterales; family CAVVIG01; genus QHWK01. The sequence goes on along the minus strand of QHWK01000139.1, from coordinate 6,057 downwards.
TCGGCCCGGCGAGCGCCATTGTCGCCTCGAGCGCCTCGAGCGCGCCTTTCAGCGTGCCGCCGTTGTTCGTGTCGATGAACGGGTAGCCGTAGTTGCGATAGAAGTCGCCGATCATGATCGCGGCTCGCCCATGCCGTAGGTCACCGTCGGCAGCCGCGCCGGATCGCGCGCGGGCGGCGCGCCGCCGGGCGCCACCGCCGGCGGGCGCGACATCTCTTCACGCAGCTCTTCGCGCGCGATGAGCACCGCGCCCATCTTGACGAAGTTCGCGTTCCCAGCCGTGTGGTCGCCGTGCAGGTGCGTGTTCGCGATGAAGCGGATCGGCGCCGGGCTGATCTTCCGGATCGCGGCGACGACCTTGTCGGTGAGCGGCGCGTACTGCGTGTCGACCATGAAGATGCCGTCAGGCCCGGCGAGCACGCCAATGCGCCCGCCGGCCGCGTCCTGGTGGCCCGGGTCCGCGCCGGCCGATCCGGAGAGCAGATAGAGGTTGGGCGCGACCTGCTCGGTGAGGATCTCGATCTTCGCGTAGTCGATGCCCTGCCCTTGTGCGGCGACGACGGCCGTCAAGGCCGCGGTGCAGGCCGCGAGCGCGAGCGCGTGTGATGTGGAGTTCATGCGTGCCGCTCCGGTACGGGGACATCGTGCCCCGTTGGAGCGGCAGCATACTCGATCGTGCGGGCGTTCACCCTCGCCGGCGACCCTGAAAGGGTCGCCCTACAGGGTACGCCGGCGACCCTGAAAGGGTCGCCCTACAGGCTACGCGGGCGACCCTGAAAGAGTCGCCCTACAGGGCGTCGGCGACCCTGAAAGGGTCGCCCTACAAGGCACACCGGCGATCCTGAAAGGGTCGCCCTGCTAGCGAGCGGCGCAGCTCTGGGCGATCACCTGCACGGTGTCGACGGTCATGTGG
>QHWK01000139.1:0-4997 GCA_003223775.1 Acidobacteriota bacterium | reverse complement strand
CGCCGTTCGCGCCGATGCCGCCCGATTCCACCGTCGCGTCAGCCAGGACGTAATGCGCGTTCGCCGCGCGGCCGTGCCGCTGCGCTTCGTCGGCGGTGCCGCTCGACGGCCTCGCGCTCGGTGCGCTCTCGACGGATCCCGCCGTGCCGGTCGCCTGCGCGGGCGCCGCTTCGCGAAGACAGCCGACGAGCGTGACCGCAGCCTTTTCGCCGGCCGCAGATGTGGCTGGCACGCTCGTCGCCGATCCAGCCGGCGCGGCCCCAGCCGGCTTCGACGCATCGTTCTCGGTCTGCGATGACCCGCAAGCGAAAGTGAATATCGTCGCGCTGATGAGTAGCGTTCGCGTCACGGCAACCTCCCCATCGAGGCGTTGTGCAAGCGATGTTCCGCGGCGTCATCGCGGCAGCATGCGGTCGTCAGTCCGTGACGGCTCCGTAAATAAGGGAGGGGGCACGCTCGACTGTTGAAACCCGACAGACGCTCGCGGGCGTGCCCCCTACAATCGCAGGCTGGAACTTGTCCGCTGATCTTTAGGGAGGGCCGTGCCGGACGAAGGCGTCCGCGCGAACCAGCAAAGGTGGACCGCAAGCAGAGCGTTCTGATTGCCGACGCAGACGAGGATACCCGCGGGTTGTACGGAGTAGCGCTGCGTCTTGCCGGCTTCGACGTGATGGAGGCGGCCGATGGGCGCTCCGCGCTGACACGCGCCCTCGTCGACGCGCCCTCGCTCGTCCTCACCGAGCTCGCGCTGCCGTTCATCGATGGCTACGCGCTGTGCGAGATTCTGCGCCGCGACGCGGCGACGCACGCGGTCGCGATTCTCGCGGTCACGACCGAAACGCGGCTGACGCAGTTGGCGCGGATTCGCGCGGGCCGGCAGTGGCCACGCCGCCGTTTGGAGGCGACGCCATCGACGGGCAGCCGTTACCGCGCGTGAAATCACACGCCAGCTTCCGGACGACGGTGCACCTGGTCGATCCGCTCGCGCTCCATTGTCCGAACTGCGACCGCCCGCTAAGGTACGACCACACGAACGTCGGCGGCGTCAACGAGCAGCACGCCGAACAGTGGGATTATTACATCTGCGCGTCGTGCGGGACCTTCCAGTACCGGCAGCGGACGCGGAAGCTCCGCTTCGTGGATCATCGAACCTCGCGCGCCGGCGACTCGTAACGGCGGCGGTCAGCTGACGACGGCCTCCAGCGGATCTCCAGGTATCTTCAGATCGGGCATTGGCCTTCCGAGGAAGAGGCGCCGGCACGCCATGCCGATCCACCGCGCCCAGCGCGCCGATCGCTGGACGCGCGCGCTGTCGGTCGCGATGCCGGTATTGGCGTACATCTGCCGGTACAGCTTCGAGATGAGCACGAACGCGATTCGCGCGCGGACGCTCCGGACGACGCGCGAGCGCCCCCAGACGTGCTTGATGCTGTAGAAGCGGTCCCACGCCCGCTGCGTGCCCACGCGGATCTGCTCCAGCGACATCGTCGGATGCGCGGCGTACAGGCGCGGGCGCTGTTCCTCCGGGATCAGCCAGTGCTGCGTGATCGGCACGCCGCCGATCGAGGTGCCGCGGCGGTTCTCCTCGGCGGCCCATTTGTCGAAGTCGACGGTCCCGGGAAACGGCGTCAGCAGCACGAACTGCGCGAAGGCGAGGTCGGCCTGTTCGGCGAGCGCCACCGTCGCGTCGAACGTCTGTTCGGTGTCGCTCGGGAGGCCGAAGATGAACGAGCCGAGCACGTGGATGCCGTGGCGGCGGAACGCGCGCAGCCGCGCGACGAGCTCGTCGCCGGCGAGGTTGAACCCCTTGTAGATGTCGTTGAGGCCGTCGCGCGTGACCGACTCAACGCCGACGAGCGCGCCGAGAATCCTCGCCCGCTTCATCGCGTCGAGAAACTGCGGATCCTCGGCCGCCTCCATCGTGATCTGCGTGTAGAAGACGAGATCCTCCGGCAGCGCGGCGAGCCGCGCCATCAGCGCGAAGCGCTCCTCGCGCAGCGCCTCGAGCTCGTGCAGCCTCGATGGATCGCTGCGGCGCTTCGCCTGCGCGAGATCCTCGAACGTCACCGGGTAGAAATTGTCGTCGGCGAGCGCGATGAGCCGGAAGCCGCGGCGCCGCAGCTCGACGATCTCGCGCACGACGCGATCGGCGGCGCGCTGCCGCGGCTCCTGGCCGTCGGTCCGCCAGACCGAGCAGAACGAGCAGTGCTTCGGACAGCCGCGCACCGTCTGCACCGACGCCCACATGTAGCGCCGGTCCGGCAGCAGATCCCACCGCGCCGACGCAAACTGATCGCCGTCGATGCGGCCGCCTTCGTACACCGGCAGCGGCGCGCCAGCGAGGCAGTCTTTCACGACGCGCGCCCAGATCAGATCGCCGTGTGGATGCCGCCGAAGACGACCCACGCGCCGCGCTCGCGCACCTGCCGACCGATCTCATATCCCCGCAGCGCGTTGCCCGTATGAATGCCGATGCCGACGACGTCGCCCGCCGCGATCACGTCGAAGTCCACCGGGTCGAGCGTTTCGTCGATGATGTTCGGGTCGCCCCACTCGGTCCCGGTCGCGGCGGCGAGCACGTAGAGCCAGCGGGGGGTGATCACGGCGACACCGAACGAACGCGTGCTTGGATTGACCAGATGAACGCGGGGCATGAATCTCCCTTTTTCTCGATGGACTCGGCCCGCTCGGCTGTGCCGGGACCGACCCGGGTGGCCTGTGATGAGGTCTGGCAACCCGCCGAGCGCTTGAGTATACGCCGGGTTAGCGGAACGGCCGCCGTCTGACGCGGAGCGCACGCGCGCCGCTGACGGCGTCCTCGAGCAGCTCGAAGGCGACGGCATCGCCCACGACCAGCTCGTTGAACGACGCGCGGTCGCGCACGTCGCTGCGGTGAAAGTAGATCTCGCGATCGTTCAGCATGCGGATGAAGCCGTGCCCCTGCCCGACGAGGAGCTTCACGATCCGGCCGATCGTCGAGATGCCGCGCCGCTCCGGCAGCCGCGCCACCACCGGCTTGCGGTGGAGCGCCACCTTCCGGCCGGCGCCGTAAAAGTATTCGCTCATGGGCTGCCAGCGAGTGACAGGGGCGCTACGACGGGGGCTGGCAGGGCAGGCGGCAAGATCCACAACGACGATATCACATTCAGCAGTCGACGCAGGGCCGTCGTTGGGCCTCTCTCCGCGAAGACGTGTTCGGCGATCATTCGCGCTCGGTTCAGCGCCTGCGGCTCTTGCGGCGGGACACGCAAAGAGCCGACTATACGAAGGTGAGGACGCCGCCCGCGCCGATGCCGGTTCGCGTCGCTGTGGTCCTGAGCGCCGGAGGGCTTCGCGGCGCCGCGCACGCGGGGGTCCTCCGCCAGCTGGTGCGACACGGGATTCGCATCGACGCGATCGTCGGCGTCAGCGCCGGCGCCGTCGTCGCGGCGTACTACACGGCGGTCGGCCTCGACGTCGAGGATCTGGTGTGGGACGCGGCCGTGTTTCGCGGGCGGCATCTGCTCCTCCACAGCCTCAACGTTCGCCTCGCGTACCGCCTCGAGCGACGCCTCGGGCCGCGCTGCGGCGTCATCCCCGAACGTCTCCGTCAGCTGGAGGACGCGCGCTTCGATCGACTGCACCACGGCGTTCAGCGCCTCGGCATCGTCTGTCACGACGTGCGCAGCCGCTCGACGCGTTATTTCGCCACGGGAACGGATCACGGCGTCCCGTTGTCCGCGGCGGTGCGCGCCAGCGCGTCGATTCCGCATCTGTTTCCACCGATCGCCGTGAGCGGCGACGGCGAGCCGCTCGAGTTGATCGACGGCGGCGTGAGCGACGCGCTGCCGCTGACCTTTGCGCGTGGACCGGCGATCGGGGCGACGCACGTGATCGTGTCGGATTGCCGCTGGATCGGACGCGTCCCCGTGACTGATCCGACGACGGTATGGATTCGCCCGCGGATGTGGACGACCGGCACGTTGTGGGCGCCGGCGCGAGGGCTCGCGCTCGCCGTGCGCGACGGCGAAGCGGCGGTGACGCCGGAGGCACTGCGCCGGATCCATGCCTGGTTCGAGGACGGCGTCCCGATCGCCGCGGCCGGTTGATGCGCGTTCGCGACTCGCGCGGCTTCGCGAGCCGCTCGTCCACTCCGCGTCAGCGCGCCTCGTACACGCGAATCTCCGCCTTCTGGCTGCCTCGATGCGGAACGGCGAGATACAGGCGATCGCGATAATCCTTCGCCGCCGCTGACCTGCAACTGCTTCCTCGCCGCGTCGTAGAAGAGGTCGTCGGTATCGCCGACGATATCGAACGCGCCGGTCTGCCTGGCGCTGGCCGTCTCGAACACGAGCACCTTGGCCGGACGCCGGCATCCAACGAAGAGGCGATGGTTCGCTTCGTCGAGGCCATTGTAGACATGACGTGCGGGAGCGGGATCTGGCGAGTACCTGACTTCTCTGTCAGAGACGCGCGCGCGCGACGTCCGCGGTAGGATCGGCAGAGAGGGCTTCGATGGCCGACAAGCCGACTCCTGCAGTGCCGGACTTCCAGCGCGGCGTTCCCTTTCAGAGCGTGCCCGACGGCGGCGCCCTCGCCGGCCGCGTCGGCGAGGACGATGCGATCCTCGTTCGGCAGGGCGACGAGCTGTTTGCCGTCGGCGCGCATTGCACGCACTATCACGGTCCGCTGGCCGACGGCCTGGTCGTTGGCGACACCGTCCGTTGTCCGTGGCACCACGCCTGTTTCAGCCTGCGCACGGGCGAGCCGGTGCGCGCTCCGGCGCTCGATTCGATCGCGCGGTGGCGGGTCGAGCGCGTCGGCGACACGGTGTACGCCCGGGAGAAACTGGAGGAATCGACGGGGCGCACCGCGCCGTCGGCGGCCGCGCGATCGAGCGGGCCGCGCGCCGTCGTGATTGTCGGAGGCGGAGGCGCCGGCCTCGCGGCGGCCGACGCGCTGCGCCGCGAAGGCTACGACGGCTCCGTGACGATGCTCAGCGCAGATGATGCGCCGCC
>QHWK01000263.1 GCA_003223775.1 Acidobacteriota bacterium | reverse complement strand
ATCGCGCTGCGCAACCGCATGCGGCGGCAGAAGCTCGCGCCCGAGCTCGCCGAGGAGATCGCGCCGAAGAACATCCTGATGATCGGGCCGACCGGCGTGGGCAAGACGGAGATCGCGCGCCGGCTCGCGCGGCTCGCGCAGTCGCCGTTCATCAAAGTGGAGGCGTCGAAGTTCACCGAGGTCGGCTACGTCGGACGCGACGTGGAGTCGATGGTGCGCGATCTCGTCGAGCTCGGCGTCGACATGGTCCGCGAGGAGCGGCTCGAGGAAGTGCGGTCCAAAGCGGTGCAGAACGCCGAGGATCGCCTGCTCGACATCCTGCTGCCGCCGCCGCGGCCGGTCGCGCCGGACGAAGACCTCGGCGCCGCGCGCGACGCGCAGCACCAGACGCGCGAGCGCTTCCGCGAGCAGCTGCGCGCCGGCCGCCTCGACACGCGCGTCGTCGAAATCGACGTGCGCGAGAAATCGTTCCCGTCGTTCGAGATCATCGCCGGCTCGCAGGTCGAGGAAGTCGACATCAACCTCAAGGACATGCTGCCGGGGCTCTTCCAGGGGAAGCAGAAGCGCCGGAAGCTGAAGGTGCCCGAGGCGCTCGAATACTTCCGCACCGAGGAGGAGCAGAAGCTGATCGACATGGAGAGCGTCGCGAAGGCGGCGGTCGAGCGTGTCGAGCAGGCGGGCATCATCTTCATCGACGAGATCGACAAGATCGCCGGCCGCGAAGGATCGCACGGCCCGGACGTGAGCCGCGAAGGCGTGCAGCGCGACATCCTGCCGATCGTCGAGGGGACGACGGTGAACACGAAGTACGGGATGGTGCGCACCGATCACATCCTCTTCATCGCGGCCGGCGCGTTCCACGTGTCGAAGCCGTCGGACCTGATCCCCGAGCTGCAGGGGCGCTTCCCGATCCGCGTCGAGCTCGAGCCGCTCGGCAAGGACGAGTTCGTCCGCATTCTCACCGAGCCGCGCAGCGCGCTCATCAAGCAGTACATGGCGCTGATGGACACCGAGGGGATCACGCTCACCTTCACCGACGACGCGATCCGCCGCATCGCCGATTTCGCCACGACCGTGAACGATCGAACGGAGAACATCGGCGCGCGCAGGCTGCACACGGTGCTCGAGAAGCTGCTCGACGAGATCTCGTTCGAGGGGCCCGACCTCGGCGACAAGACCGTCACGATCGACGAGGCGTACGTGACGAAGATGCTCGCCGACATCGTGAAGAACGAAGACCTGTCGCGGTACATCCTGTGAAGGATCGCCGGCGGCCATCCTTTGCGTTCTTCGCGGCCTTTGCCCTCTCTGCGTTCTCGACCTCGGATTGCGGCAAGAAAGGCCCGCCGCTGCCCCCGCTGGTCAAGCTGCCCGTCGCGCCGGCCGATCTCGCGGCGGAGCGGCGCGGCGACGTCGTCGAGATTCGTTTCACGGTCCCCGCCACCAACACCGACAACACACGCCCGGCGAACATCGAGCGCGCCGAGGTGTACGCGATCACCGCGCCGGTGCTGCCGCCGCCGCTGACGCTCACCGACGATCAGATCGTCAGGTACGGCACGAAGGTCGCGGAGATCGCCGTCAAGGCGCCGCGCAATCCGAACCTGACGGCGGACGCCGACGATCCGGGCGACGAAGTCGAGGCGCCGGAAGGCAGCGGGCTCGATCAGGGCGCGCCGGTGCGCGCCGAGGAAGATCTCGACCTCGACGTGCTTCGACCGGTCGATCTGCCGGCGAGCGCGGCCGCGTCGAAGGACGGGCACCAGCCCGAGGGTCCGCTGCTTGGTCCCTTCGGCGATCCGCCGATGCGCACCTACGCCGCCGTCGGCATCTCGAAGCGCGGGAAGCGCGGGCCGATGTCGAAGCGCATCGCCGTGCCGCTCGCGCCGCCGCCGCCGGCGCCCGGCGCGCCGTCGATCTCGTACGACGAGCGTGCGATTTCCGTCTCGTGGAAGGAGGTCAGCGCGCCGACGACGGACGGCCGCGGCAAGGACGTCCTCCCGGCGCGCGTCCTCGGGCCGCCGCGTCCGGAGATCGCGTACAACGTCTACGACGAAACCCACCCGGAGGCGCCGCTGAAGCTCACCGCGGAGCCGACGAGCGACGCGAAGTACTCGGACACGCGGATCACCTGGGGCGAGAAGCGCTGTTACAGCATTCGCGCGACGGAGAAGATCGGCGGCGGGACGGTCGAGAGCGATCCGGGTCCGGCGGCGTGCAAAACGCTCGTCGACACCTTCCCGCCGACCGCGCCGAAAGGCCTCGCGGCGATCGCGAGCGAAGGCGCCATCGGCCTGATCTGGGATGCGAACACCGAAAAGGATGTCGCCGGCTACGTCGTGATGCGCGGCGCCGCGTCCGACGGCACGCTGCAGCCGGTGACGCCCGCGCCGATTCAGGAGACGGTGTACCGAGATCCGGTCGCGTCCGGCGTCATGTATACCTACGCCGTCGTTGCCGTGGACAAGGCGGGCAACACGAGTCAGCCGTCCGCGCGTGCGACCGAGACGGCGCGATGACGGTGGTTAAAGACGCGTTGCGGCTTTCAGCTAGAATGCACGACGGGCACGTTCGGGAGGAGTTATGAAGCTGTTCATCGATTCGGGCAACATCAAAGACATCGAGAGGCTCGCCGACATCGGGATCATCGACGGCGTGACGACGAATCCGACCCTGCTCTCGAAGGAGCCGGGCGACTACCGCGACAACCTGAAGAAGATCTGCAGCATCGTGAAAGGGCCCGTGAGCGGCGAGGTGACGGCCACAGACTTCGCCGGCATGATTCAACAGGGGCGCGACATCGCCAAGATCGATCAGTACATGGTCGTGAAGGTGCCGCTGACGCGCGACGGGATCAAGGCGTGCAAGACGCTCGCGGGCGAGGGCATCAAGGTCAACGTGACGCTGTGCTTCTCGCCGGCGCAGGCGCTGCTCGCCGCGAAAGCGGGCGCGAGCTTCGTCAGCCCGTTCGTCGGCCGCCTCGACGACGTCGGCACCGACGGCATGCAGCTGATTCGCGAGATCGTCGACATCTTCCGCAATTACGACTTCCCGACCGAGATCCTCGTCGCGAGCTGCCGCCATCCGATCCACGTGATCGACGCCGCGCGCCTCGGCGCGGACATCGCGACGTGCCCGCCCGGGGTGATCGACGCGCTCTTCAACCATCCGCTCACCAACATCGGCCTCGAGAAGTTCCTGAAGGACTGGCCATCAGCCCTTAGCCATTAGCCATGACGATGACGGATCCTCACGCGCTCCTAGCCGACCTCGAACGCCGCGCGGAACTGGGCGGCGGCGCGGCGCGGCTCGAGAAGCAGCACGCGGCGGGCAAGCTGACGGCGCGCGAGCGGATGGAGCTGCTCTTCGACGCCGGCTCCTTCGAGGAGGTCGACAAGCTCGTCACCCACCGCTGCCGCGATTTCGGGATGGACCAGCACCTCGTGCCCGGCGACGGCGTCGTCGCCGGCCATGGCCTCGTGGACGGCCGGCAGGTGTTCGCCTTCGCGCAGGACTTCACCGTCTTCGGCGGATCGCTCTCGGAGACCAACGCCGCGAAGATCGTGAAGATCATGGATCTCGCGATGAAGCTCGGCGCGCCGGTCGTCGGGCTCAACGACTCCGGCGGCGCGCGCATCCAGGAGGGCGTGCTCTCGCTCGCCGGCTACGCGGACATCTTTCTCCGCAACACGCTCGCGTCGGGCGTCGTGCCGCAGATCTCGGCGATCATGGGGCCGTGCGCCGGCGGCGCCCTCTACTCGCCGGCGATCACCGACTTCACGGTGATGGTGACGAACACGAGCTACATGTTCATCACCGGACCCGACGTCCTGAAGACGGTGACGCACGAGGCGGTGTCGAAGGAGGAGCTCGGCGGCGCGATGACGCACAACGCGACGAGCGGCGTCGCGCACTTCGCCGTGGACGACGACCGCGAGTGCCTCGCGCTCGTGCGCGACCTGCTGTCGTTCATGCCGGGCAACAACCTCGACGATCCGCCGCGGCTCGCGACCGCCGATGCGCCCGACCGCGAAGACGAGGCGCTCGATCGCATCGTGCCCGCGTCGCCGAATCAGCCGTACGACATGCTCGACGTGATCCACTCGGTCGTCGACGATAGGTACTTCCTCGAGGTGCATCGGCACTTCGCGAAGAATCTTCTCGTCGGCTTCGCGCGGCTCGACGGCCGATCGGTCGGCATCGTCGCCAACCAGCCGGCGGTGCTCGCGGGCACGCTCGACATCGACGCGTCGGTGAAGGGCGCGCGTTTCGTGCGCTTCTGCGACGCCTTCAACATCCCGCTCGTGACGTTCGAGGACGTGCCCGGCTTCCTGCCGGGCGCCGTGCAGGAGTACGGCGGCATCATCCGCCACGGCGCGAAGCTGCTGTTCGCGTTCGCCGAGGCGACGGTGCCGAAAGTGACCGTCATCACGCGCAAGGCGTACGGCGGCGCGTACTGCGTCATGTCGAGCAAGCACATTCGCACCGATTTCAACTACGCGTGGCCCACCGCGGAGCTCGCCGTGATGGGGCCGGAGGGCGCCGTCAACATCCTCTACAAGCGCGAGCTCGATGCCGCGGCCGATCCCGCGGCCGCGCGCGCCGAGAAGGTCGCGGAATTCCGCGCGAAGTTCGCGAACCCCTACATCGCCGCCGCCGCGGGGTTCCTCGACGAGGTGATCCATCCGCGCGAGACGCGGCGAAAGCTGATCGCCGCGCTGAAGAACCTCGAGAACAAGCGCGACAGGAATCCGCCGAAGAAGCACGGGAACATTCCGCTCTGAGCGGCGCGCGTTCTGTTCGTCGAGGCGCTCGGTTGAGATTGTTCGCAACTGGTCGCCGCAGGCGTCGTGCAGCGCAGCGAGCAGGGACGACAAGTGTAGTTTCAGGCATATCGATCCTCGCCGGCCTTCGCCGAGCTGCAGTCGCTGTTCGCAAAGACCGCAGGTCTCGCCGGCGTGCTCCGCGACGCGTTGCGGCCGCTCGCCAGGCGGATCCTCGCGGCCTTCGTGTTCGGATCGGCGGCGAGGAACGAGTTGCGGAATGACAGCGACATCGATCTCCTTCTCGTCGGCGACGTCG
>QHWK01000262.1 GCA_003223775.1 Acidobacteriota bacterium | reverse complement strand
ACACGCCGCTCGTCGCGCGGCCATCGGCGTCGAGGACGAACACGACGTCCACCGTCGCCGCCGGCAGCACGCGCTCTCGTGCGTGCGGCTGCACGTAACCCTCCTGCATCCAGAAACAGTCCACCCACTGCGAGAGCGGAAGGCCTGGCGAAAACGTGCGGGGCGCGCGCGGATCGGCCGCCACGCTTCGAGTGTAACGCGAGACGCCACGCGCGCCGCTCGAGCTGCCGATTCTTACAAGACCGCGCGGCTGCCGTGCTGCGATAGTGCGCTCGAGAGGACGTATGGAGCCACACACGAACGGCGTTCCGGCCGGCGCATCGGCGGTCATCCCGCGGCTGTTCTGCCGCGATCCCGCGGCGGAAATCGAATTCTGCGCGGCGGCGTTCGCCGCGCGCACGCTGGTACGGCGCCCGGGACCTGACGGCGGGATCGCGCATGCGCTGCTGACGATCGGGCCGGCGATGCTGATGATCGAGAGCGAATGGCCGCAGATCCGGAATCGCGCGCCGGCGCCCGATGCCAGCTCGCCCGTCGCGTTGTATCTCTACATCGACGACGTGGATGCCGCGGCCGCGCGCGCTGCCGCCGCGGGCGCAACGATCCTGATGGCCGCGGCCGATCAGCCGTGGGGCGATCGCACCGCGTGGATCATGGATCCGGCAGGCCATGTGTGGACGATCGCGACGCGCCTCGAGGAGACGACGGCCGACGAACGAGCCGCGCGGCTCGGTACCGTTCGCGACGACACGCCGACGCGTCACAGCTGACCAATTTCGTGACAGATCCTGAATCTCGCGCGGACGCTGGGCCTCGAGGTGATCGCGGAAGGCGTCGAGGCGGCCGGGCAGGTCGCCTTTCTCCAGTCGCTCGACTGCGGGTTCGGGCAGGGCTACTTCTTCTCGCGGCCGATCCCCGCCGACGAAGCGACGCGCCTGCTCGACGGCGTCGCCGCCGGCGCGCGTTCGCTCGCCGTCGCGTGATCGGACGCGGCGTCTACTTCTGCTGCTCCTGCGCGCGCGCGCCGCGCAACACCCCCTCGACCGCGCGGTTGCCCTCGTGGCAGGCGTACTCGTAGATGCGGTAGCCCGGATTGCGGTGCAGCGGAATCGCCACCGTCCACGGCGCCGTGAACATCCGCGGATCCTCGATCGTCGCCTGGTAGTCGATCGTGTTCGCGTCCACGCGCGTGAAGCGCTCGACGACGTGGAGCGATTCGGTCTGGCGCACGCCTTTGATCCGCCCCGCCGCCGCCTGCGTCGCGATCCACCCTTTGTCGTTGTAGTTCGTCGTGTCGACGACGAGCGTGCCACCCTCCCAGCGGCCGCGCGAATCGCCGTTCCACGATCGCACGTGCGGCGGCAGGTGCGGCCGCCCGTCGATCGGGATGATGCGCGCCTCGTGAATCATCTCGTAGACGATCATCACGTAGCCCGGCGCTTGCACGATTTCGTACGCGTTGTTGTAGCCGGCGGGAAACATGCCGCCCGGCACGCCGCGCGTGATGCACCGATCCCACACGCTCATGAACTCGAACGAATCGCCCTGGTGCGCGCTCGCGTAGTCGCGGCTCGCTTCCGCTTCGGGGCGGAGCGGCACGCGGCCGCCCGGCGGATCGACGACGAGCGACGTGCGCCGCGTCGAGACGACGCGGTCGCCCGAGTCGAACCAGACCTGGTTGTAGTTGCCGACGTCGCCGGCGCGGGGCGGCGCCTCCTCGTCGCGCGTGGAAGCCGCCTGGCGCTCGACCTGCGCCGCTTCGGCTTCGCTGAGAAATGCTTTCGTGGCCAGCGCCGGCGGACGCTCGAACGGCGTGATCGTGGCGTTGGTCCAGACGCCCTGCAGGCTTGGCTGGCCGTCGGGCGTTTTGGGCGGCGTCCAGCCGGAGGCGCCGTGCGGCGCCTGCGCCGTGAGCGCGGCGCCGAGAGCCGTCAACGCCACAAGAGCGAGCCCGATGGTTCGGCGCATCTGTCCTCCTGCCTGTCGGCGGCACGATGATACTCCTGTCGACCGCCGACCGATCGCGGCCGCTTTACGGCGGACGCGGCGGCGATCCAAGCTGGCGCGCATGTTCGTCATCGAGCTGATCTACAAAGCGCCGCTCGACAAGATCGACGCGAGCATGGCGGCCCACGTGCGGTTCCTCGAGAAGCACTACGCGTCGGGCCACTTCATCGTCTCCGGCCGCAAGATCCCGCGCGACGGCGGCATCATCGTCGCGGTCGCGGGCACCCGGCAGGAGATCGAGGCGATCGTCGCGGAGGATCCGTTCTGCCGGAAAGGGCTCGCCGACGCGCGCGTGATCGAGTTCCGCGCGAGCCAGCGCGCCGAGGACATCGAACGCCGCCTCGAAGGCGAGCGGGGGCGAAAGTAGGAATTCCACGCAGAACATTTCCTTTTCGCCGTCACGCTGCGATCGCGTCTTCTTCGGTCACGCTACGTTGCGTCACGACGAGCATTTCCTTTTCGCCGTCACGCTGCGATCGCGTCTTCTTCGGTCACGCTGCGTTGCGTCACGACGAGCAACTGCAGAGACCGCAGAGCACGCGGAGCTTTCTCTCTTCCTGTCAATGATTTGTCGTTCCTATCAGGACGCACGCGTCAGCGTGACGGCAGACATGCCGACACAGCGTGACGCTAGAAAAGAAGCTCTGCGTGCTCCGCGTGCTCTGCGGTTGCTTTTCGTCGCAGAAGCAGCGTGACAGCGAAACTCACGATCCAGCGTGACAGCAAATACGCCGACACAGCGTGAGTCCGACAAAGAAACTCTGTGTGCTCTGTGCGCTCTGCGGTTGCTTTTCGTCGCAGATGCAGCGTGACACCGAAATCACGACTCAGCGCGACACCAGGCGATTAATGACGCGAGCGCCGCAAGAAGATCCTCACGTTCGGCCCTGGCCGCACCGCGTGCTCGATGCCGGCGAACGGCGCGAAGAACGCATCCTCCCGATCGTAGAGGGCGTCGGCCGCCCGGTCCGCCGGCACGCTGTCGATGGCCGTCGCGAGGACGTATTCGTCGTTCACCAGCGCCGCGATCCGCGGCGGGACGATGCTGTAGGGGCCGAGCGGCGACTCGAGGAGGACGATCACGTCCGGGGGCGCGTCGGCCGGATGA
>QHWK01000261.1 GCA_003223775.1 Acidobacteriota bacterium | reverse complement strand
GCATGCCTGACTCGATGAACACCAGCACGCGGTCGCGCTCGATAATCGGGCGCAGCGACACTTGAGTCTCGACCAGAAACACCCGCGGATCGAACACACCCACCACTCGCGAGTACGGCAATCGAACCGAACCGCCGGCGAGCGAGTCGACCAGCGCCGCCAGCGCGCCCGGGCGCAGCGTTATCGGGAATTCGTTGTGGATGTCGAATCGCTCCTCCCCGGGAGCCGAGATGGCCGCAGCGTTCGCCGACGTCGCCGCGCGTCCCGTCAGCTGGCGACCCTGGGAGGTGATAAGCAACCGAGCCATCAGCACCGAACGCGGCGAGGAGTCGATGCGCGCACGCTCGTCGATCTGGTCGCAGCCGCCAACCGTCTCGACCTCGGCATCGTCACACGTCCGGAGCGTTCCCCGTGCGGTCAGCCCACTGCCGAGAAGCGGCGACACCGTCGCGGTCGGAGCGAACACGAGCAGTGCGCGATCAGGAGCGTCGCCGTCTCGTGCGATGGTGAACAGGTGCGGCCCGTAGATGCGCGCGACGCGGCCGCCGACGATGACCTCCGGCGCGCCGTGGCTGTTCGCCTCCTGCTGCGCGACTGAAAGCCGCGGCCCGTTCTGTTCAACCTCGGCGACGCCGACTGAACTTTCGATCCCCAATATCAATGCGGCGATCACCGCTCCACGCAGTGCCATGGCGGCCTCCTTCAGGGCGGGCATTCCGCTGGTCGCACGCCGATCCTGCGCCTTTCCCTTCGATCCAGCAAGCGCCTTTGCCGCGCGTCGGCGGGTCTCCCGGCGTTATGATGCTCATCTGCCATGCGGGCGAAGGGGGCTCCATCATGCGTCGCGCCACGCTTGCAGTCGTTCCGTATGTCGTCGCGCTGACGATGGTTCCGGCACTCAGTGCCGCGCAGGATTGGTCGCAGCCCTGGGCGGATCCGGAGGACCGTCCCGCCCGCGTCGACTTCAGCGCGTCGGGCGGTTTCCTGATGCCGACGCGTTGGAGCGATTTCGTGCTGCTCGGGTCGCTCTCGCCGGGGGTCGGCGTTCTCGAGCAAGTCCTCACGCGCGACGTGCACGTCGAGCCGGACACCGCGTTCACGGCAGCGGCGACCTACTGGCGAAGCCGGTACGGACTCCGCGTGCACGGAGGCTTTTCGCGTTCTTCGGTGAGCATCAGCGCAGTACCGGTCGCTCGAGGTTCCTCGTCGACGCCGGCGAGCGCCATCAGCGGCGAGGCCGCCTCCGTCGGTGTCGATACCTGGCTCTACGATCTCGGTGCAGCGATTGGGTTCCTCGAGTACGAACCCAGGCGATCGGTCTGGCCGTACGGGTTCTTCGGACTGGGCGGTATTACATACAACCTGAAACAGACGATCGCTCCGCCGCTGGCCTTTGTCGAGCGTCCTCCGAGCGCTCCCGCCGGCAACACGATCATCGTCGCGAGCGATGGCCGTCAGTTTCTCCTCACGACCAATGCCCTGAGCATTGAGACCTTGCTGGCGTTCAACGTCGGGCTGGGAACCGACTTTCGTCTTCCGCTCAAAAATGGAGGCGTCGCACTGCGGCTGGAGGTCGGCGATCACATCGCGGCGTCGCCGCTCGCATTTCGCATCGAGGAGCTGTCACCGTTCGGAGCGGTGCCGTCCGATGGCGGCGCGCGTTACCGGCTTGTCCATCATCTGAGCGCCACCGCGGGAGTTGTGGTGCAGATCGGCCGTTGACGGACGACGCAGGGCGTTGCGTGACTGAGATAATTCGCTCGCGAGTTTCCGCGCGACGTGCGTGCTAGTATCCGCCGATGGCCGACGCAGTCCTCGGCGTGGCAGCTCACGCGGCGAGTCGCACGGGCACGGTCCGCCACAGCGCGATTGTCCGCGTGACGCACTGGATCACGACGGCGTGTTTCCTCGCGCTGCTCGTGAGCGGGATGGAAATCGTCATCTCGCATCCGCGCTTCTACTGGGGCGAGAACGGCAACGTCCTGACGCCTGCCCTCTTCTCGTTCCCGATCCCCTCGTCCAGAGCAACCGTGCCGACCGGCTACGGCTATGTGCTGCCGGATCAGAACGGGTGGAGCCGCTACCTCCACTTCGAAGCCGCGTGGGTGCTGGTCTTCACCGGCGCCGTGTACGTGATCGCCGGCCTGTTCAGCGGACACTTCCGGAAGAACCTGCTCCCGGATGCACGCGGCGGCTCGTGGCGGGCGTTCTCCAGCGCGCTCGCAGGCCATCTGCGATGGACGGCCGCCGTCGTCGCAGACGCCTCGTCTTACAACCTGCTTCAGCGTCTCGCCTATCTCGTCGTCGTGTTCGTGCTGTTCCCGCTCGTCGTCTGGACCGGCCTGGCGATGTCTCCCGCCTTCGTGTCGGCGATACCGTCCACCGTCACGGTGTTCGGCGGCCGGCAGTCGGCCCGCACGCTTCATTTTCTCCTGTCTGTTTCGCTCGTCGTCTTCGTGCTCGTGCACGTCGCGATGATCTGGCGCGCGGGATTCGGCAGCCGCGTGACGGCGATGATCAAGGGCGCTGCGTCCGCGAGGGAGCCTGAATGAGCGACATCTCACGGCGCACACTGATCGCCCGAGGGCTCGCGGCCGCGGCGGGGCTGTCGGGCCTCGCGCTCGCCGAGCGCATCGCCGATCGTTATGGCCTCATCCCGCCCGATCACGGCGGTGTGTACGGAGCGGGCGAGACATTGACGTATGCCGCGCAGCGGCTGCTCACGAGCCATTCGCTCGCTCGCGAGTTCAGCCGCAGCCAGATTTCGAAGCCGCCGTTCGCGAACGAAACCCCGCCGCCGAGCGACGATTTCAAGCGGCTTCAGGCCGGCGGCTTTCGAGAGTGGAAGCTGTCGGTCGACGGCCTCGTCGCCCACCCGGCGTCGCTGTCGGTCGACGATGTGAGGCGTCTTCCTGTGCGGAGTCAGATCACGCAGGTGGCATGCGAAGAGGGATGGTCGTATGTCGCCGAATGGATCGGGACGCCGCTCGTCGAAGTCCTGAACGCCGTCGGCGTCCTGCCGCAGGCGCGCTACGTCGTGTACTTCTCGATCCAACCCGACTGGTGGGAAAGCATCGACATGGCCGACGCGCTGCATCCGCAGACGCTCGTGACCTACGGGATGAACGACGGCGATCTGCCGGCGCCGTTCGGCGGTCCGCTTCGGCTGCGCGTCCCGCGGCAACTCGGCTACAAGAGCGTCAAATACGTGACTCGCCTCACCGTGACCGACAGCCTGAAGAAATTCGG
>QHWK01000260.1 GCA_003223775.1 Acidobacteriota bacterium | reverse complement strand
TCCCGGCGAGCACGTCGATCGGCGGCTGCTCGTACGGCACATAGAGCGTCGGCTGAAGCGCCGCCTCGAACGCCTGCTTCGTATCGCCGACGACGCCGACGATCCGCATGAACGGCGCGCCGTCGGGTCCCTCCGTCGGCGACGGCGTCGCGCCGAGCTGCGCGCGCCCCGCGAGCGCCGCCTTCGCCGATCCGTCGAAGAAGCGCCGGACGAACGCCTCGTTCACGACGGCCACCTCCGGCGCGTGCTCGCGATCGCGATCGGTGAAGGCGCGGCCGGCGACGAGCGGCACGCCGAGCGCGCGGAAATAGCCCTCGCTCACCGCGCGGAGCCCGGTGATGACGAATTCCTCCGGCCCCTTCGGCGGACGTCCGACGATGTTGAAGTGAATCGACGTCCCGTTGCCGGAGAACGGCGGCGCCGTCGCGACCTCCGCGAGCGCGACGCCGGGGAGCGCGCGCAGCCGCTCGCGCAGCCGCTCGACGAGCGCGTTGCGCTGCGCCGCCCCGGCGTAGGCGACGGGCGACAGCGGCGCGTCCGCCACGAGCACGCCGGCGGCGTTGAACCCGGTCGGCACGTCCTGGAGCCGCGCGAGGCTCTTGGTCAGCAGCCCGGCGCCGACGAGGAGCATCGTCGCCAGCGCCATTTCGACGACGACCAGCGACGCGCGCAGCCGATGATGGCCGGCGCCCGCCGCCGCGCCGCGGCCGGCCTCGTTGATCGCCGACGCGACGTCGACGCGCGTCGTCTGCATCGCCGGCACGAGGCCGAAGACGATGCCGGTCGCGCACGAGATCGCGATCGTGAACAGGAGCGCGGACCAGTCCATCGCGATCGCGCCCGCGCCCGGCGCGCTCGCGCCGGCGAGCGCCGCGAGCAGCGGCAGCGTCCACAGCGCGATCACGAGGCCGACCGCGCCGCCCGCGAGCGCGAGGACGAGGCTCTCGACGAGCAGCAGCCCCGCGATCCGCAGGCCGCTCGCGCCGATCGCCGTGCGGATGGCGACCTCCTTCTGCCGGCCGATCGCACGCGCGAGCAGGAGGTTCGCGACGTTCGCGCACGCGATGAGCAGGACGAAGCCGACCGCCGCCGCGAGCACGAGCAGCGACGGCCGCACGTTCTGCACGGCGAATTCGTGGAGCGGCTTCACGTCGGCGGTGACGCCGTGGTTCGTTTCGGGATACTGCGTCGCGAGCCGATCGCAGACGACGGCCATCTCCGCCTGTGCGCGCGCGAGATCGACGCCGCGCTTCACGCGCGCGACGGGAAAGATGCCGGGATGCCAGCCGCGATCGTCGGGCAGCGTCGCGGCCCACGGGCCCATCGGCAGCAGGACGTCGGCGGCCTGCAGCAGCTGGAAGTCCGGCGGCAGGACGCCGACGACGGTGTACGGCTTGTCGTCCAGCGTGATCGCGCGGCCGATCGCGTCCGCGCTGCCGCCGAAGCGGCGATGCCACAGCGCGTCGCTGAGAATCGCGACGCCGGCGGCGCCGGGCCGGTCGTCGCCCGCCGAGAACGCGCGGCCGAGCGGCAGCGGCACGCCGAGCATCGGCAGCAGCGGCGCCGTCGCCATCTTCGCCGGCACGCGCTCGGGCTCGCCCACGCCGGTCAGCGTCATCGTGAGGCTGCGTACTGCGGCGACCGCGTCGAACGACGTCGTCTGATCGCGCCAGTCGACGAAGTTCTGCCAGCTCGCGGTCTGCGTCGGGAACTGCGCCGTCCGTTCGATGAGGAGGACGAGCCGCGACGGATCGCGGAACGGCAGCGCTCGCAGCAGCACGGCGTTGACGACGGTGAAGATCGCGGTGTTGGCGCCGATACCGAGCGCGAGCGTCAGAATCGCGACCGCGGAGAATCCCGGCCGCGCATCCCCTCACTACTCGGCGCGCAGCACGACGATCGGGTCGACCGCAGCCGCCCGGCGCGCGGGCAGCCACGCCGCGGCGGCGGCGACGGCGAGCATCACGACGACGGCCGTCCCGAGCGCGCGCGGATCGGTCGGTGCGACGCCGGCGAGCAGTCCCTGGAGCAGACGCGTGAACGCGATCGCCGCCGCGGTGCCGATCGCCGCGCCGCCGAGCGCGAGCCTCAGGCCGTCGCCGACGATGAGCGCCGTGACGCGCCGCGCGTCTGCGCCGATCGCGAGGCGCACGCCAATCTCGCGCATGCGCAGCCACACCGAGTACGACAGCACGCCGTACACGCCGATCGCCGCGAGCGCCAGCGCCGCGGCGGCGAAGCCGGCGGCAAGCGCCGCGTTGAACCGCGGGCGGCCGAGCGCCGCGTCGACGCGGTCGTCGAGCGACAGCACGTCGTAGATCGGCACCGACGGATCGACCGACGCGACGGCGGCGCGGATCGACGGCACGAGCGGCGCCGCCGCCTGGCGCGCCTTCACCATCACCATCGTGTCGGGGTATCGAAGGTCGTGGAGGAGGTTGTCCCTCGTTGGAAGCTGTAGGGCGAGGCTTTCAGCCTCGCCGGCCGGCGGCCCTGAAAGGGCCGCCCTACATCGAAGCGATAACGCATTCGGCGATGACCTGCCGATCAGACGTCGCCGTCGGGCCCGCTGTTAACGCCGGGGAGTAGAATCGGTTTTTCATTCGAGGACCCGTCATGAAAAGGCTGCTCCTGCTCAGCTGCGTCGCCGCGTCGATCGCGATCGCCGGCCGCTACGCCGCGCTGCCGCCCGTCCACGCGCAGGCGAACGGCAACAACGTGGTCAACCCGAACGCATACCAGGATCTGCGATGGCGATCGGTCGGCCCGCACCGCGGCGGGCGATCGACGGCTGCCGTCGGCGTGCGCACGCAGCCGAACATCTTCTACATGGGCGCGACCGGCGGCGGCGTGTGGAAAACGGAGAACTACGGACTGACGTGGGCGCCCGTCGCCGACGGCCAGATCCCCACCGGATCGATCGGCGCCATCGACGTCTCGGATTCCGACCCCAACGTCGTCTACGTCGGGACGGGCAGCGAAGCGATTCGATCGAACGTGATCCTCGGCCGCGGCGTCTTCAAGTCCACCGACGCCGGCCGCACCTGGCACTACGTCGGGCTGAAGGACGTCGGGCAGATCGGGCAGCTGAAAATTCATCCGAAGAATCCCGACATCGCGTTCGTCGCGGCGGTCGGCAACCCGTTCGGCTGGGGGCCGGAGCGCGGCGTCTACCGGACGAAGGACGGCGGCAAGACGTGGCAGAAGGTGCTGTTCATCAACGATCAGACCGGCGCCGTCTCGATCGCGATCAACTGGCAGAACCCGAACGAGCTCTACGCCGGCGCATGGCGCGCGCAGCGCAGGCCGTGGACGATCATCAGCGGCGGCGCCGCGGCCGAGGGCGGCGTCTACAAGTCCCCGGACGGCGGCGATCACTGGACGCGCACGAGCAGCGGCTTCCCCGACGATCTCGTCGGCAAGGTGTGGGTGGACGTCGCGCAGTCGAATCCGAGAGTGGTCTACGCGCAGGTCGAGGCGAAGGGCGCGAAGGGCGGGTTGTATCGATCGAGCGACGGCGGCGCGAGCTGGACGGTCGTCAACAGCAGCCAGCCGCTGCGCGCGCGTCCGTTCTACTTCAACAAGGTCTTCGTGAACCCGAAGGACGAGAACGAGGTGTGGGTCACCGAGCTCGCGCTGCACAAGTCCACCGACGGCGGGCGCACGTTCACGACCGTCGCCGAGCCGCACGGCGACAACCACATCGTCTGGTTCAACCCCGACAACCCGAAGATCATGATCGAGACCAACGACGGCGGCGTGAACGTCACGCAGGACGGCGCGCGCAGCTGGTCGTCGCAGCTCAATCAGCCGACGGCGGAGATGTATCACGTCGACGCCGACGAGCAGTTCCCGTACTTGATCTACGGCCCGCAGCAGGACACGGGCAAGAACCTCGCGGTGCCGAGCTTCCCGCCCACCGCGTGGGGCCCCGACGATCCGCGCCAGCTGTGGATTCCGCTGCCCGGCTGCGAGAGCTGACAGGTGCGCCCGATCCCCTCGGGAAAGATCGTCTACGGCGACTGCAAGGGCGAGTTCGGGCGCATGAACATGGCGACGGGCCAGGAGCAGAACTTCTGGATCAACCCGCAGCAGCGCTACGGAAAAAATCCCAAGGAGATGATGTACCGCTTCGTGCGGCAGGCGCCGATCGAGATCGACGCGCACAACCCTGGCATCGTCTACCACGGCTCGCAGTACGTCCATAAGTCGATCGACGGCGGATTGCACTGGACGAAGTTCAGCCCCGACGTGACGGCGAACGGCCCCGAGAGTCAGGTGACGTCCGGCGAACCGATCACGCGCGACATGACCGGCGAGGAAGTATACGCGGCGCTCTACGCGATGCGATCGTCGCGGCTCGAGCCGGGCGTGTTCTGGACCGGATCGAACGACGGCCCCGTGTGGGTGACGCGCGACAACGGCCGCACGTGGAAGAACGTGACGCCGCCCGAACTGCCGCCGGGCGGGCGCGTCCACACGATCGAAGATTCGCCGCATCGCCGCGGCTCGGCGTACGTCTCGGTCTACCGGATGTACCTGAACGACTTCAAGCCGTATCTCTACATGACGAACGACTACGGCGCGCACTGGACGCTGCTCACCGACGGCGCCAACGGCATTCCCGCCACGCAGCCGATGCACATTGTCCGCGAAGATCCGGAGCAGGAGGGGCTGCTCTACGCCGGCACGCTCGAAGGCGCCTACGTGTCGTTCGATCAGGGAAAGCACTGGCAGACGCTGCAGCAGAATCTGCCGGCGACGCCGGTCACCGATCTGAAAGTGCACCACGGCGATCTCCTTGCGTCGACGATGGGGCGATCGTTCTGGGTGATGGACGACATCGCGCCGCTGCGTCAGCTGGCGGCGAGCGTGACGAAACCGGCGCGCTCGCGCACGACAGATTCGCCGAATCAGGCGGGCGCGATTGACATTACTCGTGCGGGCGCCCGTGCCGATCGGGGCGCCTTTGCAACCGTCAGAGATCTCGATGCGTTGGAGTCGGCCCAGCCGACGGCCGCGAAGCCTCCTATCGGTCAAGATGCCCGTCCCGCGCAGGGATCACGAGCGGCGCTCGGTTCGAGTCTCGCAATCAAACCGTTCGATGGATCGAACGTGTTCCTCTTCACGCCCGCGCCCGCGTATCGCGTCCACTACTCGCCGAGCGGCGGCCGTCCCGACGTGCCTGAGTATCCGCCGGCCGGCGCGCGGATCGATTACTACCTCGCCGCGTCGTCCGGCGACGTG
>QHWK01000259.1:2694-6086 GCA_003223775.1 Acidobacteriota bacterium | reverse complement strand
GAGCTTCGCGCTCGCGCGCGCGTACCTCGATCAGCTCGCGCGATCGAACGGCCTCAGCTCCGAGACCATCGCGTCGGCGCGGACGGCGCTCGACGGCGCCGAGCGGCGCTCGGGCGCCCAGCGCAAGACCGCATTGACGGAGCTGGCCGCGCGGATCACGACCGCCGGGTCGACGGCCCGCGACCAGGCAAAGGCCAAGCTGCTGTCGACGGCGATCGGCGATCTGGCGAACGCGCAACGCTGACGCCCGGCCGCATACCCCACGGGGTCAGCCGTTACCTACTATGGTCCGGCTGGTTCCGTGATTGTGGCGGTCGAGGCGTCTTCTTTCGTGTTTCTGCACGCGGCGGGCTGGCACAACTGTTGATGCCTCAGCCGCTCATGAGGACTTCTCTCGCCAAGGCACTCCCGCGCAGCCGCTCGCTCACGATGTTCGCCGCGACGCTGGCCGTCGCGTTGTTCACGATTCAGTGTTCGGGATCAGGGTCGCCGTCAACACCGACGAACGGCGCCGTCGCGAGCGTCACGCTTGCGGCCTCCACGCTCGCCGCCGGTTCGACGACGCAGGGCACGGTGACGCTTACGGCGCCTGCGCCCGCCGGCGGCGCGAACGTCGCGCTCGCGAGCAGCAATCCGGCAATCGCGACGGTCCAGTCGTCGATCGCCGTGGCCCCGGGATCGACGAGCGGGGCATTCACCGTCACCGCCGTCGCCGCCGGCAACGCCACGATCACGGCGACCTTCGACGGCGGCAGCAGTCAATCGCCGGCGCTGACCGTCACGCGCGGCGCGGCGCTGGCGTCACTTACGCTCAGCGCGCCGAGCGTCGTCGGCGGCCAGACGGTCAACGCCGCGGCGACGCTCACCGCCGCCGCCCCCGCCGGCGGCGCTGTGGTGTCGCTGTCGAGCGCCGATCCCGCGACGGTGCCGCCGTCGGTCACGGTTCCGGCCGGCGCGACGACGACCGCGTTCACGATCCTCACGCGCGCGGTCGGCGGGACGATTGCCGCGACGATCAGCGGCTCGTACGGCGGCGGGTCGGCGTCGGCCACCCTCTCGGTGACGCGCCCGACGACGGCGACGGCGAGCTTCGGCGTCAGCGGACCGCACGAAACCGACACGTGCGTCCTCGTCGACAACGGCAACGCGATCGACTGCATCTTCAATGGCAGCACGTCGATGGCGCCGGGCACGATCGTCGCGTGGGACTGGGCCTACGGCAGTGCGACGACGCGCGCGCAGACCACGACGGGCCCGCTCCTGGCGCGGCCGGCGTTCAACTGCGGGATGCTGCCGCCGCCGCCGCTCCCGGCCGACGGCACGCCACTGACGATGACGGTGACGCTGAAGATTCACGACGATGCGGGGAACGTCAGCGCGGCCGCGGCCGAAACGGGCGTGCGCGTGCTCCCGCAGGGCTCGTGCGGCTACTGACGCGATCGCCGGCGGGCGCGGCGTGACCCTTCGCGCGGGCATGCTAGGCTACGGCCTTCCATGTCGACGTCGGAGCCCGTGTATGTCACGTCGGGTCTCGTTCGGCTGACGAAGCCGCAGCTCGTCGGCACGATGACCGGCCTGCTGCTCGCCGCGCTGCTCACGGCGATCGATCAGACGATCGTCGGCACCGCGGAGCCGCGCATCATCGCGTCGCTGCAGGGATTCGACCGCTACCCGTGGGTGGCGACGATCTATCTGCTCACCTCCACGGTGTCGGTGCCGATCTTCGCGAGCCTGTCGGATCGCTACGGACGCAAGCCGTTCTTCATGCTGGGCGCGACCCTGTTCGTCGCCGCGTCGGCGCTGTGCGGCGCGGCCGGCGAGTTCACGCTCGGCCCGCTGGACGGCATGGGGCAGCTCATCGTCTTCCGCGGCCTGCAGGGCGTCGGCGGCGGCATGGTGATCGGGATCCTCTTCACGATCGTCGGCGACATCTTCTCGCCGATCGAGCGCGGACGGTACCAGGGATTTTTCGCCGCGCTCTGGGGCGTCGCGTCGATCTTCGGTCCCACCGCCGGCGGCTGGCTGACGGACCACTGGTCGTGGCGCGCCTGCTTCTACGTGAACCTCCCGGTCGGCGTCGTCGCGCTGCTGGCGATGCACTTCGAGTTCCCGAACATGCAGGCGCGGCGCGTGCACCACCAGCTCGATTGGGCGGGCTTCGCGACGCTCATCGGCTGGATCGTCCCGCTGCTGCTCGCGCTGACGTGGGCAACCGAGTACGGCTGGGGCGCGCCGCGCGTCGTGTCGCTGCTCGTCGCCTCGACGGCGATGCTCGGCTTGCTGGTGTACGCCGAGTCGCGCGCCGCGGAGCCGATCATCCCGCTGACGTTCTTCACGCAGCCGGTGATCGCGGTCTGCTCGGTCGCGGCGTTCGTGCTCGGCATCGGCATGTTCGGCACGATCATCTACCTGCCGCTGTTCATGCAGGGCGTCCTCGACGTATCGGCGACGCAGTCGGGGAACCTGCTGACGCCGCTGCTCATCGGCGTGGTGCTCGCGAGCATCATCGGCGGACAGGCGATCTCGCGGACCGGCGAGTACAAGATGCTCGGCGTCGTCGGGTCGGTGCTGGTCGCCGTCGGGATGATCCTCTTCGCCCGCATGGACGCGGCGACCACGCGGCTGTACGTGGCGGCCGCCATGGTGATCGCCGGGTTCGGGATGGGACTGCTGCAGCCGGTCTACACGCTGGCGGTGCAGAACGTCGCGCCGCGGGAGCGCATGGGCGCGGCGACCTCGTCGACGATCTTCTTTCGATCGATCGGCAGCACCGTCGGCGTCGCGGCGTTCGGCACGGTGATGCTGACGCGCTATCACAGCGAGTTCACGCACACCATTCCGGCGGTCGTGCCGACGCGTGCGCGGCCGTTTTTCGAGAATCCGCTGCTGCTGATGCAGGTGCGGCCGCAGCTCGAGGAGGCGTTCGGCCGCGTGCCCGGCGGCGCGGCGCTCTTGCAGCGGCTGCTCGTCGGCGTCAAGGCGGCGCTGCTGCACGGGCTTCAGGAAATCTTTCTCTGGAGCGCCGTCATCATGACCGCGTCGATCCTGGTGCACCTGATGCTGAAGCGCGAGCCGCTGCGCACGCGGCAGCACGTCGAGGGGGCCGCCGCGGCGGCCCCGGCGCCGGCGCACTGATCAAGGTCCGCGGCCTGTTCGCCGGGCGCCTGTCGCTGGCGTCGGGCCGTGTGACCTCGTGTCCTTCCACGTTCTCCAGCCGCAGTTCGTGCTTGACCGTCGCCGGCCTCACGCTTAGAGTGGCCGCGTTCAGCGCTCGTGTTCGTTCGGAGTGAGGAGGGACCTGTGCCACAGCTTCTTCGACGGTGGCCCTGCCTGCGCCACCCGGCGGTCCTCGGAGTCGTGATCCTCGCCAGTCTCGCAGCTTCTGCGCCAGC
>QHWK01000259.1:0-2684 GCA_003223775.1 Acidobacteriota bacterium | reverse complement strand
CGACGACGAACGCCGACGGGGCGTACAGCGTCATCAACCTGCTGCCGGGACCCTACCGCGTCACGTTCGCGCTGTCGGGGTTCCGCGAGGTCGCGCGCAACGTGCCAGTGACGATCGGCGAGATTTCCCGAGTCGACGTCGCGCTCGAGATCGGCACGGTGAGCGAGTCGGTCCTCGTCGTCGGCGACTCGCCGCTGCTGCAAACGGACAAAGCGGACGTGCATACGAGCCTGAAAGCGGAAGATCTCACGAACATGCCGCTGAACCGGTACCGCAACTTCCAGGCGCTGCTCAACCTCGCGCCGGGCACGACGCCGATGGCGTTCGGCAACGCGGAAACCGACACGCCGGCGCGTTCGCTCGCGACCAACGTGAATGGCCAGGCGAACACGAACAACTCGACGCGCACCGACGGCGCGACGAACATGAACATCTGGCTGCCCAACCACGTGATGTACGTGTCGCCGGCCGAGACGATCGACGCCGTTGACGTATCGACCAGCAGCTTCGACGCCGAGCAGGGAATGGCGGGCGGCGGCGCCGTCACCGTCATCACCAAGTCGGGCACGAATAACTTCAGGGGCTCGGCGCTGGAGTATTTCAACAGCGACAAGCTGAACGCGAAGCCGTACTACTTCAACGGGCCGCAATCGGCGGCGCCGGACAATCTGCCGGTGAAGACGAACAACTACGGCGCGACGCTCGGCGGCCCGATCAAGCGCAACAAGGTGTTCTTCTTCGGGTCGTTCGAAGGCTACAAGCGGCGCCAGAGCATCTTCACGTTCTTCACCGTGCCCGACGCGGCGCTTCGGGCCGGCGACTTCAGCAAGGCGTTCAACACGAACGGGTCGCAGCAGGTCATCTACAACCCGTTCACCGGGAATGCGGACGGGATCGGCCGGCAGCCGTTCGCGAACAACGTGATTCCGTCGACCATGATCGACCCGATTGCGTTGAAGATTCTGAATCTGTACCCGCTGCCCAACACGCAGGGGATCGGCGCGGGCGGGTACGCGAACAACTACCAGCGCCAGGAAGATCGCGCGGTCGACCGCGAGAACTACGACGCGAAGTTCAACTGGAACCGGACGTCGACGCAGCAGCTGTGGGCGAAGTTCAGCCACATGCATGCGGTGGTCGACGACCTGTCGAACTATCTCGGCGTTCCGACGGTGAAAGGTAGCGGCGGCAACACGAAGGTCTATCAGGTGACGTCCGGTCAGACGTGGACGCTCAGTCCGACGCTGTTGATGGACACGACGTTCGGGTTCTCGCGGCAGAAGCAGGACGTGCTCGGTCCTGACTTCAACGCGGGCAACTTCGGTCTCGACGTGCTGGGTATTCCAGGCTCGAACGATCAGAGCATTGGCGATCAGCGATACGCCGGTTACCCGGAGTTCCGCTTCGGCGGCACGACGTCCGGCTTCTTCAGCCAGCTCGGGAACCGCGACGGGTGGAACCCGATCTTCCGCGACGAGCGCACCTACTCGATCGCGCACAACGTCACGAAGATCGTCGGGCAGCACGATTTCCGCGGCGGCTACTTCCTGAACTTCCTCTACCTCGATCACTGGCAGCCGGAAACCGGCAACCCGCGCGGACAATTCATCTTCAACCCAAACACCACGGGCCTGCGCGGCGGCCAGACCGCGAACTTCTACAACGCCTATGCGTCGTTCCTGCTCGGCCTCGTCGGGCAGGCGAACAAGAGCGTGCAGAACGAGCTGATGACGGCGCGCGAGTGGCAGCACGCGTTGTATTTCCGCGATCGGTGGACGCCGAATTCGCGGCTCACGCTCGACCTCGGCCTGCGCTGGGAGTTCTATCCGATCATGCACCGGGCTGACGGCCGCGGCATCGATCGGCTCGATCTCGACAACCCGGTGTTCGCGCGGCAGCTCGACGTCATCATTGCGGGACGCGGCGGCAACTCGCAGAACAACGGGATGGACGCGAACCTGAACAACTTTGCGCCGCGGCTCGGCGGCGTCTATCGCATCAACGATGCGACGGTCTTCCGCAGCGGCTACGGCCTGACGTACAACGCGATGCCGTGGGCGCGTCCGATGCGCGGGCACAACGATTACCCGGTGACGATCTCCTCGACATTCCTCAACGCCGAGGCGTTCGCGCCCTACGCCACCCTGCAGCAGGGCATTCCCAAGATTCTGGGACCCGATTTGAGCTCGGGCCGCGTGCCGCTGGATCTTTCCGCCGGGTTCTACACGCCGGAGCTGGGCAACATCGATCGCGGCTACGTGCACACCTGGAACATCGCCGTGGAGCGGATGCTGCCGTTCAATGCGACCGTTGAAATCGCGTACGTCGGGGCCAAGGGCGTCGACGGCTATGCGGGTCTCGACATCAACGCGCCGCAGACGCTCGGCGTCGGAGACGCCGGCCGTCCGTACGCGTCGCTCGGACGCATCCTCCCAATCTGGTCGTGGGGAGAGCGTCTGAAGACGCGTTACAACTCGATGCAGGTCGCGCTCAACAAGCGCATGTCGCACGGCATCGCGTTCAAAGGGGCGTACACGCTGGCGAAGGCGATGAACGAGAGCGACGCCGACGGCGCCACCACGCTGTGGTTCAACACGCCGAGCGAGCTGTATCGCAACTATGGACCGGCCGGGTTCGACAGGCGGCACAACCTGCAACTCGGAGTGATCTATGCGGTGCCGTGG
>QHWK01000258.1 GCA_003223775.1 Acidobacteriota bacterium | reverse complement strand
GTACGCCTCGAACGCCGCCGCCGCCGGCTTCTGCGGCACCCGCAGCGAGCCGTCCGGGTTCGTGATCACGAAATCGGGCGGCGGCGGAGACGGCGGCGCCGGAGAGGAGGTCGGCGGCTGCGCCGCGGCGGCGGCCGCGATCCCGAGCATCAGCGCGGCGACTACGATCTGCTTCGTGCCCATGTCCTTCGTGTCCTTACTCCGATGACCGCGTGAGCGGAATGCCAAGCTGGCGTGCTTTCCGATACAGGTTTGGACGCTGAATCCCGAGCGTCTCGGCGGCGTCGGCCATGCGCCACTGGTGGTGCTGCAGCACGGCCGCGATGTAGTCTCGCTCGAATCGCAGCCGCGCTTCGCGAAGATTGCCCGACGGCGTGAACGGCGCCGCGGCCCGGTTGAGCGGCAGCGCCGGCAGCAGGTGCTCGATCTGCACGACGTCGCCGCGCAGCTCGGCGGCCACGCGCTCGACGACGCCGCGGAGCTCGGCGAGGTTGCCCGTCCAGGTGAGCGCGCCCACCAGCACGAGCGCGGCGTTGGAGAACGTCGCCGCGGGACGCGCCGCGGCGGCGCACGCCTCCTCGAGAAGACGCGACGCGAGCGCCGGCACGTCGCCCGCCCGATCGCGCAGCGGCGGCAGATCGATCCGCATCGTCGAGAGGCGGCGGAAGAGATCGCGGCGGAATCGCTGCGCGTGCACGTCGGCGTCGATGCCGGGCGGCGCGCTCGCGACGAGGCGCAGCGCCGTCGCCACCGGCACGCCGTCGATCCGCACCTCGCCGTCGCGCGCGATGCGCGCGAGCTGCGCTTGCGCCGCCGCGCGAAGGTCCGTGACGTTGTGCAGGAACAGCGTGCCGCCGCGCGCGGCGGCGATGCAGCTGTCGGCCGCGATCGATTCGAGGTCGGTCGACGTCGAGGCGCTCGCCGCTTTGCCGAAGAGCAGCCGATCGACGCTCGTCGGCTCGCTCGCGTCGCAGTCCACGACGATGTAGGGCGCCGTCGCCGATCGGCCGCGCACGTGCAGTTCGTGGGCGACCGACTCGACCTCGGCGCCCGCTTCGGCGGTGATGAGCGCGCCGCCGTCGATCCGCGCGGCGCGCCGTACGAGCTCCTGCACGCGCGCGATGGCGACCGATCGGCCCATGAGCTCCGCCGGCAGATCGCCCTTTCGGAGAAAGCGCGCGGCCGAGGGATCCCCGAATAACGGGTCCGGCATCATTATGATTGGCGGTTTTTGCGTGGGCGCGGAGACAGCTCCGCCCCGTCGCTCACATGTGTCGCCGCGGGCAGACTACGCCCAGAGCAGCATCCAGCGCGGCCATTGAGAGTGACAATGAATGACTTAGTATGCCACAAACGACGGACCGTATCACCGCCGAGACACGGTCTGGTGGCGTCGATACAAATCCCGAGTCGTTCTACTCCTGAATATCGGCTCGGAGTGGCTGTATCGGCAGGGAGACTCGGCTGTGTCGCCTGTGAAACGCCGCGCGTCAGTCGCGACGGAGCGGATCGGCCCCGGGAGCCGACGGAGAGACGCCGGGCGACGGCGCGCCGAACGAGGGTGGGGGCTGCTGCGCGTCGTGGGAGCCGCCGTCGATCAGGCTGTTGACGAAGAACGCGATACCGATCACGACGAGGAACCCGCCGACGCCGATGGCGACTGAGGCGTCGTTGGCGGTGAACCCGATGAGCACCATCAGGCCGAAGCCGACGCCCATCATCGTGACACCCGCGCGGCGGTGGCGCATCGATCCGCGGCTGTAGTCGCGGCGTTCGAAGCGGCTCATGGCGCGGTCGAAGCCGCGCGGATCGACCTCGGGCGCGGGGACGAGGCCGCGTTCGATCATCGCAATCCGCTCGCGGATCTCGAGCTCCCGGACGCGCGCGCGCACGAGCGTCCGCACGATGACGAACGCGAACGCGCCGACGATCACGGTGGTCGGAATCAGGAACGGACCGTATACGAAGACGTCGTCCACAGCACCTCCGGGCGGCTGGCTCG
The DNA here is from genome assembly GCA_003223775.1 of Acidobacteriota bacterium. GTDB lineage: Bacteria > Acidobacteriota > Vicinamibacteria > Vicinamibacterales > CAVVIG01 > QHWK01. The sequence continues at coordinate 1,199 of QHWK01000258.1, read as the reverse complement.
AAGTGATTAGACTGGCGCCGTTACCGAATTGTTTCACCGCGGGGCGGCGCGTCGAGCTCGAAACATTTTCTGGAGGCGCGTGTTCTAATACGGTGGCGGATGGAGGCTGTCAGCGAGCGCGAGCTCGTCGAGCGCTGCCGTTCCGGCGACGAGACCGCGTTCCAGGACCTGGTCGATCGGCACAAAGGCCTCGTATTCGCCCTGATCGCGCGGACGGTGCAGGATCGATCGCGCGCCGAAGATCTGGCGCAGGAAGTATTTCTGCGCGTGCACCGCGGGCTGCCGTACTTCCGCGGCGAGGCGCGCCTCTCGACGTGGATCTACCGCATCGTCGCGAACGTCTGCGTGCACGATGCGGCGCGGCCGGCGGCGCTGTCGCTCGACGACGAGCGCGCGGCGAAACGGCCGCCGCCGTCGGCGACGGACCGGCAATACGGCGACTTCGAGCTGCGCGATCGGCTCGAGAAGGCGATCGCGCGGCTGCCGGCGAACTACCGGTTCCTGATCGCGGCGCATTATCTGGAGGGCGTGCGCTACGAGGATCTCGCGGAGGCGCTCGATCTGCCGCTCGGCACGGTGAAGACGCAGCTGTATCGCGCGAAGCAGCAGCTGCGGCGACTGCTCGAGACGGATCTGCGGTGACGCGAAGAACGCGAGAGAAGGCAAAGACGCGAAGACTGCGAAGACTATGTTTTGCGACGAAGCGCTCGACTCAGTGGAAGCGATCGCGGCCGGCGAGACGACGGCCGAGGGACGCGTCGCCGATCATCTGGCGACGTGCCCGAACTGCGCGGCCGCGCTGGTGGCGGCGCGTCAGCTCGAGCGCGTGCTGCAGCGTCGCGGCGCGCCGGCGCCGCCGCCGCAGTTCACCGCGCGGACGCTGGCGCGCGTGCGCCGCGCGCGCTGGCGCAGCGATCAGTTCGTCGACGTCGGCTTCAACGCCGCGATCGTCGTCCTCGTCGTCGCGGTCTTCGGCGGCGTGTGGATGCTCCTCAACCGCACCGGCCTCGTGGCCGTGAGCAGCGACGCCGTGGATCTCCTGGGCACCGGCCTCGTGTCGCTCGTGCGCCGCGTCGCGCCGTCGCTGCCACTCTACGCCGGCGCCGCCGCGCTGCTCGCGAGCGCGCTCGCCGTCTGGTGGTGGGCGGAACGAGATGTGACCCTGTAATGCGGATTGCGGATGGCGGATTGCGGATTGA
>QHWK01000257.1 GCA_003223775.1 Acidobacteriota bacterium | reverse complement strand
GAGCGCGGTCGTCTTCTTCGCGATCGGAGCGGTTGTGTTTGCGGATCCGCCTGCCGTCAGCGTTCAGCAACAGGCCGATCTGATTCCGGGAGTTGGTATTTTCGTCCACGTAGTGGTGAATTGCGGCGACGGAGAGACTGACGGCACGATCGAAGTCGGTGCGAGACAAGCCGGTGTCACCGGTGACAACGTTGACACGGTCCCCAATGCCGAGACCAGACAGGAAGTCGCCGTGTTCATTCCCGGATCCTTCGCTGCAGGCGAAGCTCAGGCGAGCGCCACGCTCGCATGCGGACTTCTCCTTTCAGGGTTCGATCTGGGACGCACCATCAACATTGTGGAACGCTAGCGACGAAACCACGGGCGAACGACCAGCCGCGCTGCGTCCAGTTCCCGGCCGATCTCCTCGGCGATCGTGCGGCGACAATCCGCCCCGACTGTGCGGCCGAGCGTCTGTCGCAGGCCATCCAGGCGATCCAGATGGATTGTCAGTTCGGCGTAGTCGATGGGCACGAGCTGGCGGACCAGCGCGTGCGTGTCGAAGGACCATGCGGCGTACGAGATCTTGCCGCCTCGCAACTCGAGCAGTTCGCGGACGCGAAGCGCAACGCGCTGTCCCGTTCGTTCGAAGGAGCCGTACGATCCGAGTTGGAGTTGCCCGCAGTGCGTGCCTTCGGCGATGAGATCGACCTCGGCGATCGTGTCGCCTTTGAATCCGACACGCTCCACGTTCAATTGTGCGTCAGGAAATGCCTGCAGCCATGAGGCGACGAACTGGGCGTAGGCGTCTGGCCCTCGGAACCTCTGTTCGAACGAGGCGTGCGCCAGCACCGCGTCGGCATTGAAGAGCGACGACGCCTCGGGAATTCTGCGCGCGTTGAACGCCGCGTAGTACCGCTGAATGAGAGATTCGGACATTGAACCAGGCGTGCCACGCGCCGCTGGCCGCAAGCCGTTCAGGGATTCTTCACGATGCTGTTCGCGTTGACGGTGCTGGTTGCGGTCGTGCCGCCGCCAAGACTCTTCCAGCCGATCGTCTGCGCACCCACGACTGCGGATCGGTCCACACGAGATTACTGCTGCCCCAGATGACCGTATTGCTCCAGCTGACCTGGCTGCCCCAGATGACCGTCGACGCCCACGCCGGCTGATTCACCGTCACGGTGCTGCCCCAGATGACGGTGCTGCCCCAGATGACCGTCTGATTCCAGGAGAGATAATCGCCGCCGATTTTCGTCCACGGCGACGGCGAGCTCGTGAGCCAGAGCGTGCCCGTCGGCGCCGACGTGTCGACCGCGCGACCGAGATCGATGGCGCCGTTCGCATTCAGGGATCCTGCGCCCTCGCGCAGCGGGTCGTACTCGAGACCGGCATCGTCGTGGATGCTCAAGGCCGTGTGCTGGAGGATCGCCTTCACGGCGTTCGGCGTCAGCGACGGGCGAGCGGGATAGCCGTTCGCCGATCGATTCGCCTCGAGCAGCAGCGCGATCGAGCCGGTCGTGACGGCGGTCGCCATGCTCGTGCCGCTCAGCAGCATGTAGTCGGCATCGTCGGCCTTCAGCTGCGGATACGTCTGATAGAGGTACCCCTTCTTGGCGGCCGCCGCGATGATGTTGTGCCCGGGGCTGACGACGTCGGGCTTGACGAACGCGTCGTACCACGTCGGCCCGGCCGAGCTGTAGTCCGCGATCCGATCGTCGTCGCGCGGCACCGTGTTCTGAATCTTGACCGCGCCGACCGTGATCGCCGACGGCGCGTTCCCGGGCGACGTGATGCCGCCGTAGCCGGTTGCGCCGGTCGTGGGATTCTTGCCGTAGTTGCCGGCGGCGGCCACGACGATCACGCCCGCGCGCGTCGCACGCTCGACGGCCTGGACGAGCGGATCGGTCGCCGCCGGTTCGTAAATCGGATGGCCGAGCGAGAGATTGATGATGTCGATGCCGAGCGCCGATTTGTTGGCGACCGCGAAGTCGATCGCGCGAATCACGTCGCTCGTGAAGCCCGCGCCCGTTCCGTCGAGAACCTTCAGGACGACGAACTTCACTTTCGGGGCCAGCCCGTGATAGGCCGCGTTGTACGACAGCGCGCCGGAGCCGCCGATCGTGCCGGCGACGTGCGTGCCGTGTCCGTATTCGTCTGTCGGCGCGATGGACAGCGACGCGCCGTTCCTGAAGTCGTAAGACGCCGTGATCCGGTTCGAGAATTCCGACGACATCTCGAGCCCCGAATCGATCACCGCGACGCCGACGCCGCGGCCCGCCCAACTCGTGCTGTCGACGCCGAGCGTTTGCCGCAGCACGGCTGGCGCGACGACCGGCCCGCTGGTATCGGCCCCGTTCGGCAGCAGGATGCCGACGACATTGCCGACGACATTCACCACCCCGCCGACGACGCCGCCGACGAGCCCGAGCAATCCGTGCGGCCGCACCACCGCGTCCTGCGAGATGCCGACGACCGCGTCGTCGCTCGCGAGCGCCTCCAGTTCGTCGGCGCCAACGACTGCGGTGATCGCATCAATCGACTCGTGCTCGGCGAGAACAGCGTCGCCGTGCGCAGCGAGCGAGCGGCGGACGGCGGCACGAGCATCAGGCCGGACGCGGATGATCACTCGCTGCGCGTCGTGCGCGCCGCTTTCGATCGCCGCACGCAGGCTGGTATCGAGCCGCAGATGTTTTCGCGCCGCGGACGCTGCGGTGGTGGTCGTTTCTATCGTCGCGAACCCGACGACGACAGCGACGACGAGACACAGGCTTCGGACACGAGTGCTCATAGGATTCCGTCGGAAACAGTTCTTGCGTCACGTATTTGATGCGTCGCAGCGGCGAGCATCGACAATGTTTCGGCAGGCAGGGAATGGCAAGGGCTGCGCCACTGGCTCTGCTGTATGTGGGGCCGGACGTAAGAATCGCTGGCAGAAGCAGTTAGCGTGGGCGAGCGCGGCCCCTGCGAAATATGTCTCGTGCGGTGACGTGTGCTTTTTCGGAGCGCCGATGCGGGGCCGATTCTATCGAACTGTTGAGCGCGTTGATGTTAACGGTCGTCGATCGATCCTGAACAAGCGTGTGTCATTTTGAGACCGCGATCGCGCTGAGCGAGCGATCGTCGAGCGGCGTTCCGGCGACGCGGCCGGCATCGGCGATCGCCGCCGCCGCGGCTTCTGCGATCTCCCGGTGCCGCTCGGCGAAGGCGTTTTCCGACGGCGCGTAGAAGCTGAGAACAGCCAGCGTCTGACCGTTCGACGCAATCGGAACGGACAATGCGCTTCGCAGTGGGCTGCGTTCGCGTCCCGTGGCATCGAGATCGAGGCGCGCGTCGGAGTTGAGAATAGTACGACCGGTTGCGGCGACCCATCCGCTGAGGCGTTCGCCGAGCGGTATCCGCTCCATCCGATTGGCCGTCGTCCAGTGATTCGACGCATACGTCGCGACGAGCGCGTCGTCGGCGGCGTCGTACACGAACAGCACGAACGAGGTTGCCGGCAGGCACGGCCTGATGTGCGTCCAGACGGCTTCACCGATCGAGGGCCACCGATGCGATGCGCCGAGCGTGCGTCCGAGATCGAAGAACGCTCGAAGGTTTTGCGCGTCGCGATGGACGTCGACCGGTAGCTGCGGCGCCGATGGCCGTGCCGGCGCGGCCGGCGGCGCCGGCGCTGCGAGCGCTGGCGATCGCTCGGCGACGTCGGCGCCGAGCAATGAGAAAAACGCGTCGACGACGTCGGGATCGTACATCGTTCCGCGGCGATCCGAGACAATCTGCAGGGCGTCGGCGTCGCTCATGCGCGGCCGATACGGACGGTCGGACGTGAGCGCGTCGAAGCAGTCGACCACGGCAAGGATGCGCGCGCCGATGGGGATGCGGGCGCCCGCGAGTCCATCCGGGTAGCCGGTGCCGTCCCAATTCTCGTGGTGGTGCCGGACGATCGGCGCGACCGCGTACGGCAGGCCGATGACCGAGAGGATATCCGCGCCGATCGTCGCGTGCCGCTTCATGATGTCGTACTCGGCCGGCGTGAGCCGTCCGGGCTTGTTCAGAATGTGCTCGGGAATCGCAAGCTTGCCGACGTCGTGGAGCAGCGCTGCGGCTTTGATCGCCTGGATGTCTGCCTCGGCGTCGACGCCAAGGACGCGCGCGAGGCGCACGGCCTCGTCCTGCACACGCCGCACGTGATCGTGCGTCACCTGGTCTTTCGCGTCCACGGCCTGCGCCAGCGCTTCGATCGCGGCGACGTACACGCGATTCACCTTGCCGAGGTGGCTGATTTGATCCTGCGCGCGGCCGACGGCATGCCTGAACGTGACGTACAGGATGAGCGGCAGTGGAACGAGCATCACCACGACGTCGAATCGATGGAGGAGCGCGAGCACGAGAAACAGCATCGCGCCGAAGGCGCCGCCGAAGTAACTCACCCACAACCCGAGAAAGTGCTCGCGCCAGACGGCGAAG